>JBGPLZ010000001.1:0-132532 GCA_041486695.1 Acidobacteriota bacterium
GGTCGGTGATGAGCCGCATGGAAGGCTGCGGGGGGTAGATCCATTCCTTCTGGGCAATATATTCCTTGAGAATGTCATTTTGCAGCGTTCCCTCGAGACCATCGAGGGGCACGCCCTGCCGCTCCGCAACCGCCAGGTACATGGCGAGGAGGACCGCCGCCGGAGCATTGATGGTCATCGAGGTGGAGATGCGCCCGAGCGGGATATCGCGAAACAGGACCTCCATGTCGGCGAGTGTATCGATCGCCACCCCTTCCCGGCCGACCTCCCCCTCCGCGAGCTGGTCGTCCGAGTCGCGGCCCATGAGGGTGGGCAGGTCGAAGGCGACCGACAGCCCGTCCTGGCCGTGATCCAGGAGGTAACGGAAACGCTGGTTGGTATCCTCGGCCGATCCGAAGCCGGCGAACTGGCGCATGGTCCAGAGCCGGCCCCGGTACATGGTCGGATGGATTCCGCGGGTGAACGGGGGCTCACCGGGGAAGCCCAGCTTCAGGGCGGGATCCCAGCGTTCCAGATCCTCGGCGGTCGCCAGCCGCTCGATCGGCACGTCGGAGACGGTCGTGAAGGCAGCGCGTCTCTCCGGGTGCGCCGGCAGGACTTTGCGCAGAACCCTCTCCTCCCAGTCCCGCCGGCCACCCCCCCGTGCCGGGGCCGCGCGCGCCTTCATGTGCCGGACCCTTTCAGAATCTCCTTGGCGATGACCAGGCGCTGAATCTCGGAAGTCCCTTCGTAGATCTCGGTGATCTTCGCATCCCGGAACAGGCGCTCCACCGTGTACTCGTTGATGTAGCCGTAACCGCCGTGGATCTGAACGGCCTCGCGGGCGGCGCGCATGCACGCCTCGGAGGCGAACAGCTTGGCCATCGAAGCCTCCGGTCCGTAGCGCTCCCGATGGTCCCTGGCCCAGGCGGCGCGCCAGGTCAGGAGGCGAGCCGCGTCGAGCTCCGTCGCCATATCGGCGAGCTTCCATTGGATCGCCTGCAGGTCGGCGATGGGCCGCCCGAACGCCTCGCGGCTGCGGCTGTAGCCGATCGACTCATCCAGGGCCGCGCGGCCGATGCCGAGCGCCTGCGCCGCGATCCCGATCCGGCCGCCGTCGAGGGTGGCCATGGCGATCTTGAATCCTTCTCCCTCGTTGCCGAGTCGATTGGCGGTCGGGACCTCGCACTCCTCGAAAACGACCTCGGTTGAGCCGGAGCAGGTGATGCCCATCTTGTGCTCGGGCTTCCCTTGCCTGAAGCCCGGGAAGCCGCGCTCGACGATGAAGGCGCAGATGCCTTTGTGCTTCAGCTTCGCGTCCAGGGTCGCGTAGACGATAAAGGTATCGGCGGCGACGCCGTTGGTCACGAACACCTTGGTCCCGTTGAGCGCATAGACGTCTTTGCGGAGTGTCGCGGTCGTGCGCATCGCCGCGGCATCCGATCCCGAACCAGGCTCCGTCAGGCAGTAAGCGCCGAGCTTGTCCCCGCGCGCGTGTGGCACGAGGTAGCGGCGCTTCTGATCCTCGTTCCCGAACCGGAAGAGAGGAATGCAGACGAGCGAGTTGTTGACGGACAGGATAACACCGGTCGAAGCACAGGCTCGCGAGATCTCCTCGATCGCCATGACGTACGAGACGGCATCGAATCCGGCCCCACCGTACTCCTCGGGAACCATCATGCCGGCCAGGTTCATGGCGGCGCAACGACGATAGTTGTCGATGGGGAATTCCCGGGTTCGGTCGAGTTCCGCCGCGCGGGGTTTGAGGACCTCCTCGGCGAAGGCGCGCACCGTCTCGCGGATCATCTCCTGCTCGGGGGAGAGCGTGAGGTCAAAGGACACTCAGCCCTCCTCCTCGACCAAGCCAAACCGCCCGTCCGGCCTCCGGAAGATGACCGCGAACTGCTGTGACTCGATGTCGCGGAAGGCCAGCACCGGATCTCCGGACTCGCGGAATTGCAGCAGGGCCTCATCGAGCGACATCGGCTTGGAGGGTATCCGCCCCATGCGCACGAGGCCGGCGCGGCCGTCGCCGTCCGCGGGACGAAGCGGGGGTTCGGGGCTCGCGGGCGCGAACCCGCCACGGGGCGATGCGAGACGGCCCTGCCGCTTGCGTTCGCGCGCCAGCCTCTCACGATGCTTCTTGCCTTGGGCGACCAAGCGGTCCACGGCCACCGCGATGGCCTCATGGAAGTCCGCGGCTTCGGCCTTGGCGGTCAGGGCGGAGCCGTCACCCTTCAGCACGATCTCGACGAGATGCCGGTGTTTCTCGACCGACACGATCACGTGGGCCTCGCCGACGCGACCGAGGAACCGGTGAAGCTTCCCGAGTCTCTCTTCGGCGAACGACTTCAGCGCCGATGTCAGGTGGGCCTTGCGGCCGGTATAGATGATGGTCATCCGGGTCTCTCCCTCAGCGGAAGCCCTGGCGTCGCTCGTTCGACGAAGGGATGCGCAGTTCCTCTCGGTACTTGGCCACCGTGCGCCGCGCGATCCGCAACCCATGGTCGCTCAGGATCTGCACGATGGCCGCATCGGAGAGCGGGTGCCCCGCATCCTCCTCCGAGACGACTTTCTTGATGCGTTCCTTCACGGTCAGCGAGGAAACATCTTCCCCCTGCGTCGAGCTGATGCCGGAATGGAAGAAGAACTTCATCTCGTAAAGACCCCGGGGCGTATGCATGTATTTGTGGTTGACGACCCGCGAAACCGTCGATTCGTGCATGCCGATGTCGTCTGCTACGTCTTTCAGAATGAGCGGTCGCAGGTGCTCGTAACCAAGATCGAGGAATCCCTGCTGGTATTTCACGATACTCTTGGCCACCTTGTAAATCGTCCGCTGCCGCTCCTCCAGGCTCTTGATCAGTCGGAACGCGGAGCGGAATTTCTCCCGCACGTACTCCCGCGTCTCCCGGGTCACGTCAGGATTGTTGCGATCGATCATGCGCCGGTAGAACGGGCTGATGCGCAGCCGCGGCAGGCCATCCTCGTTCAGAAGAATGGTGTAGCCCTTGTCCACTTTGACCACGTAAACGTCCGGGATCACATAGTTGTTGCTCCCGGCGTTGTATTTCTTCCCCGGCTTCGGGTCGAGGCCGCGGATGGTGTCCACGTAGTGCATCACTTCGTCCTGGGTGCAGCCGAGCACCTGGGCCAGGTCGCGGAATCTGCGGCCCTGCAGCAGCTCAATGTGATCCTTGATGATCGCCTCGGCCGGCGTCCCCTCCAGGTCGTGAAAGGCGAGCTGGATGAGGAGGCACTCCTTCAGATCGCGGGCGCCCACGCCCGTCGGATCGAACTCCTGGATGAGGTGTAGCGCCAACTCGACCTCCTCGTTGGAGTAGGGGCCCATCGCCGCGATCTCGTCGATCGAAGCCTGCAGGTAGCCGTCCTCATTGAGGTTGCCGATGATCGCCCTGGCGATCTCCTTCTGGCGGGGTGAGATGACGGTCATGTCGAGCTGCCAGAACAGGTGGTCCGCCAAGCTCTGCGGCTTGCTCAGGACCGCGTCGAGGGGCCGGGTCTCCTGCTCTTCGCTCTCGGCGCGGAATTGCGGTGCGTAGCTCATATCCATGTAATCCTGGAAGTAGGACTCGTAGTCGATCTCGTCGAACGAGTCCTTCTCGTCCGCCGCCCCTGCCTCGGGCTCGGGAGCTTCCGAAGCCTCCGTGAGGCCGGGCGCATCGGCCCCGGCGGTCTCCTCGGCCTCCGTCTTTTCAGCTTCGACCTGCCCCTCCGCGAGCTCCTCCAAGAGAGGGTTCTCGGTCAGCTCCTGGGTGACCTCCTCCTGCAGCTCGAGCTTGGTCATCTGCAGCAGCTTGATCGCCTGCTGCAGCGACGGCGTCATGATGAGCCGCTGCGACATCCGGAGGTTCAGTTTCTGTTCGAGCGCCATGATGTGATCCGTCCGCGAAGCAATGCGAGCCCGGGTTTCTGTCTCTCAGTCCGCCGGCGTGACGCCAGGGGGCGCCTCGACCGGCTCGTGCCCCAGGAGCCTGAAATTCGCCCCCAGGTAAATCTCCCGGACCTTCGGATCGGCGGCCAGCTGGTCCGGGCTGCCCTTCCTGAAGATCCGGCCCTCGGCGATAATGTACGCTCGATCCGTGATGCGCAGGGTCTCCTGGACATTATGATCCGTCATCAGGAGGCCGATCCCCTTGCGCTTCAATTGATAAATGATTTTCTGAATATCTGCAACCGCGATCGGGTCGATGCCGGAAAATGGCTCATCCAGGAGAATGAACGACGGTGAAATCACCAGGGCCCGGGCAATCTCGGCCCGCCGGCGCTCCCCGCCGCTGAGGTTATAGGCCAGGCTCTTGGCCAGGTGGGCGATTTTGAGCTCCTCGAGCACCTCCGAGGTCCTCTGGCGGATCTCCTGCCGCGGCATGTCGAGCGTCTCCAGAATCGCGATCAAATTCTGCTCGACCGTCATGCGGCGGAAGATCGACGGCTCCTGCGGCAGGTAGCTCACACCGCTCCGGGCCCTCAGGTACATCGGCAGGCTGGTGATCTCCTGCCCTCCGAGGAGGACGCGTCCGGCGTCGGGCCGCACCAGCCCCACGATGCAATAGAAGGTCGTCGTCTTGCCGGCGCCATTCGGCCCAAGCAATCCGACCACTTCACCGCTCTGGATCTGCAGCGAGATGTCCTGGATGACGGGCCGACCGCGGTAACTCTTGGTCAGCCCCTCAATGACGAGTTTTCGGCTCAACGGAGGGAACGTCCTTGCCTTCCGGCGTCAGCGTGATCCAGGTCCGGCCGCCCACGGACTCAGTGAGAATCCTATCCCCCGCCAGATCGAATGTCAACGTCCGACCTTTCATGGTCCGGCCGGTCGGAATATCGACGACCTCCGCGAGCCCCTCTTCGTCGCGCAGGATCAGCAGGTCCTGGTCGCTCAGGTACTCCGCGGACCGCGCGGTGCCGTAACTGCCGGCCCGCTTGACGGCCACGGATCCCGTCGCTTCAACACGCCGCAGCTCCCGGCCCCGGTCGCCGGCCGCGGAAAGAGTGGCGTCCATCGCATCCGAGGTCAGGGTGGCGTCGGGGCGCGTGAGGCGGACGTCTCCCCGATACGAGGCCAGACTGCGCGTGTCATCCAGGACCATCGTCCGGGAGGTGATCGCCGAGACGGCCGGCCGGGCCGACGGATGCCCGGCGACCGGGCGGGCATCCGTCCAGCGCGCCATCACGTTGCCCGCGGCGTGCAACTGCCGGATGACCTCCTCGATGATGATCTCATCGGCCTGGATGCTGTTCCCCTCCTGCCAGGCGCGGGCCGCTCCGCTGTAGACGGCGCGGTGCGCGTTCTCGTCGGCGCGCAGGTGCTGGGCCTGGAAGGAAATCGCCGAGCCGCTCCCGAACCCCGGCATCGCCGACCCTCCCGCCGAGGGCAGGGAGACGGTCCGCACGTCACCACGCGCCTCGAGCAGGCGTTGGTCCGGATGAAGATCGATCTCCTGCGCGGCGATCCGATCACGCCCCGTCAGCAGGACCGGTTCTCCGCGCAGCTCGACCCAATCCGCAGCGCGATGGAAGCGGGCCGACGTGCTGCGCGCGGTATAAAGTCCGGAGAGGATACGACACCCGCCCGAGGCATCGGCCTCATCGATTGACTCCTCGGAGCCGCCGAAGCGGACCGTGAGGCTGTCAGAGCGCAGCTCGCTGCGCTCGCGGCCTTCCGCTCCACCGAGGGTTGCGACCACATCCCCGAAGGCGCTCAGTCCGGTAAGGTTGTGGCGGGTCTCGTCAAAGCTCAGCTTGACGTAGTTGCCGTGCAGGGCCTGGGTTCCCCGCACCAGCCGCACGTCGTCGGTGAACACGGCCGTGTTGTCCCGCAGGGCGGCCATCAAGTCGCCTGCAGTGATCGTCAGCGGAGACTGCCCGGCGGCGTCGCGAACCTCCAGCCGGACCTGGTCGGGGATCTTGATCTGGCGGTCGCCGACGAGGTAGTTGAGCCCGCGTCCCTGTCCCTCGAGCCCGCCGAGCGAGAAGGTGACTTCGTCCCCCGTGAAGATCACATCGCGGTCGGTGTCGTAATAGAGGGTGCCAGTGGAGAGCGACAGTCCATCCTGGCCTCGAATCACGACGTTGCCCGACAGGCGGGCCCTCCGCTCGGCGGCGTCGAACTGACCCTCGTCGCCGGAGACCTGAAGCTCCGCGCCGTCATCCTCGTGCAGGATAAGGTGCACGTCGTGCAGGATCTTTCGGTCTCCCGCGTAGCCGGTGACCGTCCGGGCCTCAAGCGTAAAGGCCGGACGTCCCTCGCGCGAGCCGTCGATCTTGAACTGTTCCGACTGATCCACGACCGGCCCCTGTCCCGGAGTCGCCGGGGCGGCGGGGGCGACGGTGATCTCCGCCTGCGGCTTGCCGCGCCGCTCGCCGTAAGTCGCCACCAGCGCCAGGACGATTCCGCACAACACGACGAGCAGGGCGATGCGCAGGGCCGAGACGGCCCGGTGCGGTCGAAGGTGCACTCCGTGCGGTTCGGCAGCCATGTTCGCTTTCGCGTCCCTAGCGCCCGCGGAAGACGGGCTTGCGCTTCTCCAGAAAGGCGCGGGTTCCTTCGCGCATATCCTCGGTCGTGCAGGTCAATCCGAACAGGGCTGCTTCGAGGGCCAGCCCCTCTTCCATGGAGCCTTGGAGACCCTCCTGAACCGCCTGAAGGGCGCAGCGCAGCGCAATCGGACCTCGGGAGCGAAGCGTCCGCGCCAGCGCCTCGGCGGCGGGCAGAAGTTCCTGAAACGGGACGACGCGGTTCACCAGCCCTATGCGATGCGCTTCGCGCGCGTCGATCGACTCTCCTCCCAGGATGAGCTCAAGGGCCCGGCCCGCGCCGATGAGGCGGCTCAGTCGCTGCGTGCCGCCATAGCCCGGGATGATCGCCAGAGAGGTCTCGGGGAGCCCGAGCCGCGCCGTCTCGGCGGCGAGGCGCAGCGTGCACGCGAGGGCCAGCTCGAGGCCGCCCCCGAGCGCGTAGCCGTTGATGGCGGCGATGCTCGGTTTCCCCAGCCTCTCGAGCCGGGTGAAGACCGCCTGGCCCGAACGCGCATAGGCCGTCCCCTCGACCGGTGTCAGCGACTCCAGCTCGCCGATGTCCGCGCCGGCCACGAACGCCTTATCACCCGCGCCGGTGAGGATCAAGACGGCCACGGAGGGGTCGCCGCCGGCCTCGCCCACCGCACGGTCGAGCTCCTGAACGGTGGCGCGGTCCAGGGCATTCAGCTTCTCAGGACGTTGGATGGTCAACCGAGCGAGGCCGTCCTTGACCTCGTACAGCACCCGACTCGCGGTGGTCATCGTCGCTCCTTAGTCTTCCGCGTCAGCAGGGCGCGCCGAGCGCGCCGTCAGGTAATCGTTCGGGGTCGGCGGCTCCGCGCGGTAATCGTAGAAGCCTCGTCCCGTCTTCCGTCCGTGGAACCCTGCCAGCACCATCCGCTTCATGAGCGGGGGCGGCGCGAAGCGTCGCTCACGGAACTCTTCAAACATGATGTTGGCGATGAAGTAGGTCGTGTCGATGCCCACGAGGTCGAGCAGCGTGAGCGGACCCATCGGATGGCCGCAGCCGAGCTTCATGCCCTGATCGATGTCGGTGATGGTCCCGACCCCCTCCTCCAGCGCGCGGATGGCATCGAGGATGAAGGGCACCAGCAGCCGGTTCACGATGAACCCGGTGCGGTCCGACGTATGGATCGGCGTCTTGCCGAGGCTGCGGGCGAAGCCGGTCACCGACTGGACCACGGCCTCCTCGGTTTCGATCGTGCGGGCGATCTCCACCAGCTTCATCAACGGCACCGGGTTGAAGAAGTGAAGCCCAAGAACCCTGCGCGGGCGGCGCGTGGACGCCGCCATTTCGGTGATCGACAGTGAGGATGTGTTGCTCGCGAAGACTCCCCCGGGCTTGACGATCTTATCGAGGCGGCCGAACGTTTCCTTCTTCAGCCGCAGGTCTTCAACCACCGCCTCGATGATCAGGTCGCAATCGGCGAGCGCTTGAAGGTCGGTGCTTCCCTGCAACCGTGCCTCGGTGGCCCGCTTTTGTTCCGGTGTGACCTTGCCCTTGGAGACGCCCCCGGCAAGGAACTGGTCGATGCGTCGCAGGCCGGACTGCAACACCTCCGGGGACACCTCGACGACCGTCGTCGGATAGCCCGACTGGGCAGACACCTGGGCGATGCCGGAACCCATGAGACCGCACCCAAGGACCCCGACTTTCTTGATGTCCATGATCATGACCTCCTCTCGACGACCAGCGCGATGCCCTGACCGCCGCCGATGCAGGCGCTGGCGACACCATAGCGGCCGCCGCGCCGCCGGAGTTCCAGGAGCAGCGTAAGCACCAGGCGGGTCCCGGTGGCCCCGAGCGGATGGCCCAGGGCCACGGCGCCGCCGTTGACGTTGACGCGCTCACGATCGAGACCCATCTCCTTCTCGACCGCGAGGTACTGGGCGGCGAACGCCTCGTTGATTTCGAACAGGTCGATCTCCTTCAGCGACAGGCCGGCCCTGGAAAGAGCCTGCCGGATGCTGGGAACCGGCCCGATGCCCATGATCCTGGGTGACACTCCGCAGACGGCGTGGGAGACCACGCGTCCGAGGGGAGTGATGCCGGTGCCGCGGGCCGCTCGGTCGGTGGCGATGACGACGGCGGCCGCGCCGTCCACGATCCCGGAGGCATTCCCGGCCGTGACGTGCCCCCGGCCACCGAAGGCGGCCGGCAGCTTCGCCAGGGCCTCGAGAGTCGTCTCGGGACGGCGGTGGTTGTCGTCCTCGACGACAACATCCTTTGTCCCATCCTTGCTCCGCACGGTGACCGGGACGATCTCCTCGCGGAAGCGGCCGGCCCGGTGCGCGGCCTCGGCTGCCTGCTGACTTCGGAGCGCGTATCGATCGGCCTGCTCGCGGGTGATCCCGCGCTCCTCGGCCAGGTTCTCGGCCGTCTGCGACATCGAGCAGCCGCACGCCCCGTCGAGCAGGCCGGCGACGAGCCGATCCTCCAGTTCCCCGTGTCCAAGGCGGAGTCCCGAGCGCAAGCCCCGGATTACGTGGGGAGCCTGGGTCATGTTCTCCATCCCGCCCGCCAGCACGACCTCCGCCTCGTCGAGGGCCAGGAGGCCGGCGGCCGTGACGATCGACTGGATCCCGGAGCCGCAGAGACGATTGACGGTCAGCGCCGGCACGCTCTCGGGCAGCCCCGCTTTCAGGCCGACGTGGCGGGCGCCGTACAGGGCGTTGGCGCTTGTCTGCATGGCGTTTCCGAAGACGATCTGGTCGACCTTCCCGGGAGCGATCCCGGAGCGTCGCAGCGCCTCGCGCGCGGCAACCGCGCCTAGATCCCTTTCGCTAAGGTCCTTGAAGTGGGTGTTGTAGGTGGCCATCGGGGTGCGGGCGCCCGCCAGGATCAGCGCTTCCGTCCGGGGCGGCGCCGCGGCGCCGCTCATGAATGCTCCTTGGAGCGGGGCCGCGCCTGGGGGATCATGTGATGATCGGCCCGTTTCACTTTCAGACGAAAGTCCCCGGCCTGAACGGGCACCAGGTGACACATCTCATGCAGGCGGGACCGCACTCGTGCGCCGATCCGATCTTCCAGAGTCGGCGTCCGACGATCGGGGGGTTCGTCCAGGAAGTTCGTGGTCACGAGCGTCGCTTTCTTGTCGTTGTACCGGGTGGTCACGATGTGGGCCAGGGTCTCCTCGAGCCAGGGACTGAACTGCCGGCCGCCGAGATCGTCGAGCAAGGCCACCTCGGTCTGCAACACCGGCTGCAGGAGCTCGAGCTGGCTCATGCCCGACTGGCGGTCGAAGGTGGCCTGGAGCTGCCGCAGCAGGTCCTGGACGTCGCAGAAGAGGCACGGCACGCCCTTCTCGAGCATCAGCCGCCGCAGAGCCGCCACGGCCAGGTGGGTTTTCCCGACCCCGGGCGGTCCCATGATGAGCAGTCCACGATCACTGAGGGGGTATTCCTCGGCGTAACGCATGGCGCGCGACTTCGCCTCGGCCAGCGACAGGTTGCGCTCGTCGTAGACGGCGAAGTTGTCGAACTCGCACTCGCCATAGCGCCGGGGAACCCGGGCGCTGTCCAGGAGCGAGTCGATGCCGCTGCTGCGCGCCGCGGCGCGGCGGCAGAGGCAGGGTCGAGCGCGGCTCTGCCGGCCGTCTTCGGCGATCATGAAGCCGATGCCACCGCACAGCGGGCATGCTGCTTCAGAGTCCATCACGCCACCTTCCGGGCAACTGCCAGGACCTCGAGTGAGCCTCCGCAGCTCCGGTCCGACTCCTCAGTTCAGGTAGCCCTGCAGCTGCTGGCATTTCTGCGACCGGTTCAGCTTCTCGAGCGCTTGTGCCTCGATCTGACGTATCCGCTCGCGCGACAGGCCCATCATCTCGCCGATCTCCTTCAAGGTCTTCGGCTCGCCCTCGTCGAGCCCGAAGCGCAGACGCAGGACCTTCTGCTCCTTCGGATCGAGCTCGTTGAGAACGGCATAGAGATGGTCCTTGAGGGATGACCGCAGGAGCGCGACGTCCGCCGCCGGGATGACGTCCTGCTCGAGCTTGTCAGAGAGATGGAACTCGTGCTCCTCGTCGATCACCGTCGAGAGAGAGACGTTTTCGTCGGCCACCTGCAACAGGTTGACCACCTCCTGAACCGTGATCTCGAGCTTCTGCGCGATCTCATCCGGACTCGGACTGCGCTCGAGGTCAAGGGTCAACTGTGAGATGGTCTTGCCGATGCGGTAGAGCAGGTTGGCCTGCTTCTGGGGCAACCGGAAGGCGCCGCTCTGATCGGAGAGGGCATGGATGATCGCCTGCCGTACCCACCAGACTGCGTAGGTGATGAACTTGACGTTTTTCGAAGACTTGAATCGCTTGGCGGCCTCGATCAGGCCGATGTTGCCTTCGTTAATCAGATCAAGGAAGGACAGGCCGCAGTTCCGGTATTTCTTGGCAAAGCTGACGACGAAGCGCAGGTTCGCCTCGACCAGGGTGCGAAGCGCCTCCTTGTCGCCCTTCTGAATCCGCTCTCCGAGGATCTTCTCTTCCTCCGGAGTGATGCGGGGAAGCTTGGAGATCTCCTGCAAGTACTTCTTAAGCGTTTCGGAGGACGACGCGGACGACCCGGCTCGCTTCACGGATGAGCGTTCCTCTTCCACCCATCACCCCTTCTTGATTCTTATGATACGACCATGGGTGCCGACCCGCACCAGGGCCTGACTGGGCCCACTCGTGCCCTGCGGTCGGCGGCGCAGGATCTCCTCTTTCAAACCGGCGACGAAGCGATCCATCTCGGACTGCATCGACTCCATCTTGCGACGCATGTTGAGGATGATCTCGACGCCCGCGAGATTGACGCCGAGCTCGCGCGTGAGGTTGAGGATGAGCGACAGCAGCTCGAGGTCGCGGTCCGAGTAAAGCCGCGTGTTGCCCTGCGTCCGGGAGGGCTTGAGAAGGCCCTCCCTTTCATACAGTCGCAGCGTCTGGGGGTGAACGTCAAACTGCTGTGCCACGACGCTGATCATGTAATAGGCTTGATCCTTTCTGCGCGGCATGCCCTTCTTCCTGCTGCTCACGGACGTGAGGCGAACAGATCCTTGCGGATCGCGTCGCCGGGATTCAGCGTCCCCAGCTCTCTCAGAAGTTCCCGGGAGCGCTCGTCGCTGGCCGGTGGTGTCCTGATCCGGACCTCGATGTACGCATCGCCGCGACCTGTGCCGCGCAGGGAGGTCACGCCCTTGCCGCGCAACCGCAGCTTCTGTCCGTTCTCCGTCCCGGGCGGGATCCGAATCTGAGCTCGACCGTCAATCGTCGGCACGTCGAGTCGGGTTCCGAGCGCCGCTTCCGTGACGGTGATCGGCACCGCGCAGTGAATATTATCACCGATCCTTTGGAAGAACGGATGCGGTTCGACCTGGGTGACGATGGTGAGATCGCCGGGGGCGCCGCCGTTACGTCCAGCGTGTCCCTTGCCGGGGACGCGCACTCGCGAGCCGGTGTCGACACCCGCGGGGATGTGGACCCGGATCGTCTCGCGAAGGTGCAGGACGCCGTTGCCATGACAGTGACCGCAACCCTCGAATCCGAGAACGCCCTCGCCCTGGCATCTGCGGCAAGCCGACGCAAAGCGCAGCAGTCCCGAAACGTGACTGATCCGGCCGGTGCCCGCGCAGTCGGGACACGGGCGCCGGGCGCGCGACGGAACCCTTCCCGACCCGTGACAACGGGGGCAGGATGACTCGGCGTCGATCGTCAGTGACGTGGTGAGACCGCGCAGCGCATCGAAGAAGCCGAGCCTGAGGGGGTGTGTGACGTCGTCGCCCCGGAGCGGAACGTCCCGCTCCTGACCTTCCGGGCCGCGCCCTCCGAGGATTTCGGAAAAGAGGGACGACATCCCTCCAACCCCCCCGAGGTCGCCCAGGTCGAATGCCGTCTCGAAGTGGGGGCCGCCGCCCGGAGCCGTACCCGGCGTCCCCGCGAAGGCGCCCTGGAGATCATAGGCCTTGCGCTTGGCGGGATCGCCGAGCATCTCATAGGCCTCGGTGATCTGCTTGAATCGCTCCTCAGCCGGTTTGTCCCCGGGATTCAGATCGGGGTGGTACTTGCGCGCCAGCTTGCGGTATGCCTTCTTGATATCGATAGGGCGCGCCTTCCTGGGCACGCCGAGAATCTCATAATAGTCCATGGGCCGAATGCCGCCTCCACCCCGGCGAGGAGCCTGTCCACAGGCCTGAACGGGCTTCTAGCTGACGTTGATCTGGATCGGCCGAGTCTGCGCGTCGGGAGACTTTGGAACCAGCACCTCCAGCACCCCCAGGTGGTAGCGGGCCGTCACCTTGCCGGCGTCGATCGGAGAGGCCAGATGAAACGATCGCGAAAAATGGCCGGAGGAGCGTTCGATCCGCAGATGGTCGGCATCGCGGGCGTCCTTTTCCATCGGCCTCTGCCCCTCGATGATGAGCATTCCGGGCTCGACGCGAATCTGTAGATCTTCGCGGCGCACCCCGGGAAGCTCGGCCGTCAGGACATAGGTCTCCGCGGATTCGCGCAGATCCACCGCCGGCGCCCAGCCCGGCGCCTCCCCCTCGGAGAACTCACCCTTGCGGAGCGCCGACTCGAACAGCCGGTTGAAGCGCTCCCGCAGCGTCAGAAAATCGTGCAGCGGATCCCACGCCGGCGCTGGCGGCTCGCGGCGTGGCGGACGGGCGCTCATCGCTTCGACTCGTCGACGTCGACGTACTCGGCGTCGATCACATCGCTCTCCTTGCCGCCGGGAGGAGTGGTGCCCTGGGGTTCTGTGGGACCGGAGGTCGTCCCGCCCGATGCGGCGGCGGTGCCCCGCGCCTCGCCGGCCTTCTGGTACAGGAGCGTGGCGACACGATGGCTCTCCGCCTCCAGCTTCTTCAGGGCTTCCTCGATCTGCTCCTTCGTTCCGGAGCCCATGATCGTGCGGACCTCCTCGATCGCCGCCCGGATGACCTTGTCGTCCTCGGCCGCCACTTTATCCCTGTTCTCCTCCAGGAGCTTCTCGATCTGATACACACGCGTGTCCGCGGCATTGCGTATTTCGATCTCCTCGCGTCGCTTGCGGTCCTCCGCGGAGTGGGCCTGGGCTTCCTTGACCATCCGATCGATATCGTCCTTCGTGAGGGTGCCGGTGCCGCTGATGGTGATCTTCTGCTCCTTCGAGGTCGCCAGATCCTTTGCCGAGACGTTCAGGATTCCGTTGGCGTCGATGTCGAAGGTGACTTCGATCTGCGGCACGCCACGGGGCGCCGGCGGAATGCCCACCAGATGGAAGCGGCCGAGGGTCCGGCTGTCCCGGGCCATCTCGCGCTCCCCCTGGAGAACGTGCACTTCCACGCTTGTCTGGTTGTCGGTCGCCGTCGAAAAGCTCTCGCTCTTGCGGGTGGGAATGGTGGTGTTGCGCTCGATCAGGCGCGTCATGACTCCGCCCAAGGTCTCGATCCCGAGCGACAGCGGGGTGACGTCGAGAAGGAGCAGATCCTTCACTTCCCCGCCCAGCACTCCGGCCTGGACCGCCGCGCCGATCGCGACCACCTCGTCGGGGTTTACGCCCTTGTGCGGCTCTTTGCCGAAGAACTGCCGCACCAGCTCCTGGATCTTCGGGATCCGCGTGCTCCCACCGACCAGAACGACCTCATCGATGTCGGCAGGCTTCAGCCCGGCATCCTTCAGAGCCTGCGCCAACGGCGGGATCGAACGTTCGAAAAGGTCGTTCGCCAGGCGCTCGAACTGCCCGCGCGACAGCTTCATCGTCAGGTGCTTCGGTCCGGTCGCGTCGGCGGTGATGAACGGCAGATTGATCTCGGTCTCGGTGACCGTCGACAGCTCGCACTTGGCCTTCTCAGCGGCTTCCTTGAGCCGCTGCAGCGCCATGCGGTCCTTCGACAGATCGATGCCATTGTCCTTCTTGAACTCGGTGACGATCCAATCGATGATCCGCTGGTCGATGTTGTCCCCGCCGAGATGGGTATCGCCGTTGGTCGACTTGACCTCGACGACCACTTCGCCAACCTCGAGGATCGAGATATCGAAGGTTCCGCCGCCGAAGTCGTAAACTGCGATCACTTCGTCCTTTGTCTTGTCGAGTCCATAGGCGAGGGCGGCCGCGGTCGGCTCGTTGACGATTCGCTCCACCTCGAACCCGGCGACCCTCCCCGCGTCCTTGGTAGCCTGGCGCTGGGCGTCATTGAAATAGGCCGGCACCGTGATGACGGCGCGAGTCACCTTTTCGCCAAGATAGTCCTCGGCGGACTGCTTCATCTTTTGGAGGATGAATGCCGAGATCTGCTCGGGGCTCTCGTCCTTGCCGCGGATCCGGACCCGGACGGCGTTGCCGGGACCGGCCACGACGCGGTAAGGGACCATCTTCATTTCTTCGCTCACCTCTTCCATCCTACGGCCCATGAACCGCTTGATGGAGAAGATGGTATTTTCGGGATTGGTGATCGCCTGCCGCTTGGCGACCTGGCCAACCAGGAGCTCGTTCTTGTCGCTGAAGGCCACGACCGACGGAGTCGTCCGGGAACCCTCGGCATTGGGGATGACGACTGGCTTTCCCCCCTCCATGACGGCGACGACCGAGTTCGTCGTCCCAAGATCGATGCCGATTATCTTGCTCATCTGTGAGTCTCCTGTTTGAATCAGTTCCTTGAAGTCACTTAGTCAGCGCACAGTATATGATATGAGTGTAATATTGTCAATTATATATACAAGATTTATTTTATGCATATAATCATATTAGATCGAGCCTGTATTATCGATTACAAATGGTTTTGACACACCGCCACGAGGAGATGCCGAAAGCCTGTACCCACCGGTCTTGACCTCGTATAGGAAAGGATCGCCCCATGGGTCCTTGATCGCCTCGGGGTCGAGAAGCCGGGTCGTGACCAGGTAGTGCAGATCGGAAGGGAACCCTCTGTTGAGCAAGTAATAAACCTGAAGCGCGAAATCGACTCGCTGTAGACGACCACTGGAAATTGAATTGCGAAGGTCCGTGACCTCACCGGGCCGCGCCAGCGGATCAACGCAAGCGGTCACGTCGCCGCCCCCGCTCCATGCGGCCGCGCACGGGCGGGCCCTGACCAGGAGACCCCCGCCCGCCGCCAGAACCAGAAGGAGATACCCGATCCCCAGGAGCAGGGGCGAGACCTCGCGAACGGCCGGAGCCGCCTCAACCGTCTGCGCGGCGCGCGGCGCGACGGCGCGAACCTCTTCGATCAACTGGCGCCCGAGAAGTTCGTACAGGATCCGACAGGTTTCGAACTCCCCCTGAGGCGATCGTTCCACGATCTCCTGCACCGATCGCTTGCCATCGACCAGCGCGTGGATCTGCCGATCCTGCGCGGACAGAGTCACCCCGCGGGCTGCCTCCTGACCGCCCGCGGACGAGCCCGCCGCTCCTTCCGGCGCGATCTCGACATTTGCCCGCCGGTAGACGCTCTGGAACGATTTCAACCCCTTCTCGATCATCGGCCACTCGTCGAGGATCCTGGCCCCCTCCATCAGGATGCTCTCGGCCGACATCGGCACGACGTGCTTCGCGTCGTAGTCCACCCGCTCTTCCTGGCTGAAGTTGTATTCGCCATCGCGCCAGCGGAAGAGACGGTAGATCATCTGGCTGATCTGGATCGCCAGGGCGTCGCGCAAGCCTTCCGCGTCGATGAATCGGCTATCGACCAGGATGTCGCCCATCCGCTGCAGAGTGTTCTTCTGGATTCTGAGAGCCTCCTGGAGCTGTGCCTCGGAAATGCGCCCGGTCTTGACGAGCACGGTCCCGAGCCGATCCTCGAGACGGCGATGCAACGAGTCGGCGGCGACGACTTGACCGTCGGCAAACGAAACGGTCACGACTTCCTTGTCGCTCTTCAGCGTCAGGACGCCAGTCTTTCTCTGGATTCCGATCAGCTGAAAAATGTCGGGCAGGCTGAAATCCCGCAGCGTGCCTTTGAGGGCCATGGTCCCGTCAGTCTCCCCTGGCTTCGTGCGACACGAGGTTGCCCGTCAGCCAGGCCACGAAGGCCAGGAGGAGAAGCGGCAGAAGGGCTTCTGGACTGGAAGCCGACGACAAGGACTCGGGGGTCACCATCAGGCGACCGCGCAGGGCGAGCCCGACCCAGGCGGTGCTCCAGCCTGCCAGCAAGGCGGTCCCCAGCAGCACCCGCCCCCCCAGGATATGGCCGCTCCCCGGCAAGGCGAGGCTCAGAAGCCGGGCGCCGACGAAGATCCGTCGGCGGTACCGCATCACCTCGTCCATCTTCTTGCTCTTCACACCGGGAGCGAGACCGTCCCGAAGGATGAAGAGATGCATGCACTGGGAGCAGACGTCGGGATGCTTGATCGTGACCTGGCAGCGCCGGCAGTAGGGGCGCCCGCACCTGCGGCACCGGCGGGCAGCGCCCTGACGCGGGGCGATGCCCAGACCCGGAAGGAAGAGTGCGAGGATCAGGCCCGCGACTCCGGCGACGGTCGCCGGCGCGGTCAGCGCGCTTCTCACCTCTCGCCGCACGCCCCCTTCGAGGCGAAGGCGCAAGGCCCGCGCCCAGATTTCGCCGGGAGTGTAGGCGGTATCGCGGGGGGATCTCCTCCCATCTCCTGCCGCCGCCTCCGCGATCAGTTCCGTGACCAGGCCGTCGTCGAGGCGGCGCGCCTCGCGCAACTCCTGATCGGCCGCCTCGAGATGAAACGCCTCGAGGTGGGCGAGGTGGCTGTCGTAGTGGGCCAGGGCAAGCTTCGGATCCGCCTCCGCCGCCTTGCGGTAAAAGGTCTGGCCGAGGGCGAGCTCCTGCCGCAACGCGAGCAGATTGCCCAAGTTCACCATGGCGCGCGCCTGTCGCGGGTCATCTTCGATGGCCCGGCGGTAATAGGCGATCGCCTCGTCGAACCGGCCACCGGTGCGATAGGCCGACGCGAGCAGGAAAGGGAAGATCGCTTCCCCGGGATGTTCCTGAACCAGCCGCTTCAAGACCTCCTCGTGTTGCAGATCGGGCCCCTGGCGGACCGATTGGATGAGCGCGCGGGCGGCCGGGTCCGCCGCGGTCCCGTAGTGCCAGCCCAGAAGATGGGCCACCGGCCCGGTCGCACAGACCAGAAGAAGAAGGGTCAGGGCGGCCACTTTCTCGCTGCCTCGGAAGTAGGCCGCCAGCAGGGCGGTCCAGAGCGCGACGGCCCAGACAACCGGCAGCAGGATGACGATCGGCAAGGCGAGAATCCCCCACCCCAGAAGCCGGGCGGTCTCCTCCGTAAGTCTCCCGGCGGACCGCTCCTGGAGATCGTGACAGAAGGCGGGGGCATTCCTGAGGGCGAGAAGCGTAAACCCGACGGCCGCTCCGGTCAGCAGCCCGAGGAAGAGCACCAGGAGAGCGTTGCCGGCGAGGTTATAGATCGATTCGGGATCGCTGCCGGAGGCGCGGATCCCCGCCCACCACTCGCCGAGGGCGCCGGGAACATCGCGGTCGCCTCGCAGCAGCGCGGACGCGAGGCCGAGATGGGGTTCAGGAAGCTGCGGGGCGAAGCGGGCCGCAAGAACGTGGAGCTCTCGCGCCCGTCGATAATCTCCCTCTACGTAGCGGCGGCGCGCCTCGGCCATGAGAGCCGCGGCGATCTCCGGTGACGCGCGCAGCCCCTCTCTTTTCATGAAGGCGAGCGCCGTCGCGATCTGGCGACCCGCCTGATCGGCATCGCCGTGCTCCGCGAGCACGCGATAGCGGAACCAGAGCCCTGCGAGCACTTCGTGCGCGTTGACCCCCTGGGCTGGGAGGGGCACGACCTCGGGCGCGTCGCTGCCCGAAAGAGGCGTCGTCGCCCCTCCGGGCATGGGCGCCACTGTTCCCGGCTCCTGGATCAACGGGTGGTTCGGATCGAGAACGATGACCTCGGAGTCCTGGGCCGCGACCGGTCGGGCCAGACCTAGGCCGGCGACGAGGACTAGGAGGAGGCCTGAGGTCGTTCGCGTCATCGGCCGAGGCTCAAGGCTCCGCGATCAGGGCAGCCGGGATCACTGAGGTTTCGTGGCCCGCGTCTGCAGGGCGACGAACTTCATCTGCAGATCGTAAAGGAGGGAATCGAGCAATCGCTCCTCGTCGGCGGTCAGGTTGCCCCGGGTCTTGCTTTGCAGGGCCTGGAGAAGATCGATCACCTGACGCGCCCCTTCGAGATCGATTTCGGTGCGCTGGGTGAACGGGTTCGGGATCTCTCCGAGATTGGCGGCCGCGGTCGTCGCCAGGTTCATGACCAGATTCCTGAAATGCGCCGACGCGAGCCGATCGTCACCCGGACCGCTGGCGGGCTGCTTTGTCGTCTCGCGCTGACCGGGACGCGCGGCCTCCGGACGCAACTCGGGAGGCGCCACGGGAACCGGGGGCTCCTCGGGGCGCGATGGGTCGCGCAACTCGCCATCGGCATTGAACAGGCGCCGATCGACGACCCGAATCACGTCGTGGTTCTTGGGAGGCTCTTTGCTCTCGGTCATGAGGAGCGGGTCCCCGAATCGATTCGGTGAGTCAGCGCGCGCAGAATAGCATCATGCTCGCCACATATTCAAGACGGGCGCGTTGCCGGACCGTCCGGCATCGACTAAGATCCGGCGCCGTGCGGAGGGCCCCATGTCGGAGATGGATCGGCTGCGTCAGATCATGGCCCGCTTGCGAGGACCGGAGGGCTGCCCCTGGGACCGGGAGCAGACTCTCGCGTCACTGGCCACCTTCGTCATCGAGGAAGCCCACGAGGTCGCTGAAGCGATCGCCACGGGATCGCCCGCCGATCTCAAGGAAGAGCTGGGCGATCTACTGTTTCAAATCATCTTCCAGGCTCGTGTGGCGGAGGAATCCGGCGACTTCGACCTCGATGCCGTGATGCGCGCGATCGGCGACAAGATCGTACGGAGGCATCCGCACGTATTCGGCGACGGCCGCCTCTCCACCGCCGACCAGGTTCTGGAACAATGGGAGCAGATCAAGGTGGAGGAGCGCCGCCATCACCGCGACGCGTCGATGTTTGCCTCGGTGCCCCGCGCGCTTCCCGCGCTCCTCAAGGCTTTGCGCATCTCCTCCAAGGCAGCGCGGGTCGGCTTTGACTGGGCCGACACCGACGGGGTTCTCGAGAAGGTCGGCGAGGAGATCGAGGAGCTGCGGACTGCTCTTCGGCGACGGCGCCGCGCCGAGATCGAGGAGGAGGTGGGAGACCTCCTGTTCACCGTCGCGAACGTGGCGCGGCACGCGGGGATCGATCCCGAGCTGGCCCTCCAGGGAGCCAACCGGAAGTTCATGGATCGCTTTCGGTACGTCGAGGAGCGGCTTCGAGAGGAAGGGCGGAAGCCGGCGCCCGAGCATCGCGATCGGATGGAGCGGCACTGGGCGGGAGCGAAAGCCGCTCTCAAAAAAATTTCGCCTGGCCGAACTTCCCCATCCGGCGGAACTTCTGATAGCGCGCCTCGACGCGCTCGGCGGGCGGGATCGCGCGGAGTCCGCGGAGCTGGTTCATGAGGTATTCGTCCAGGATTGCAGCTTGCCGTCCGGGATCGGCCTGAGCCCCTCCGGGAGGCTCCGGCACGATCTCATCGATGACTTCGGCCTCCTTCAAGTCGGAAGCGGTGATGCGCATGGCGCGCGCCGCCTCCTTGGCCTTCGCCTGATCGGACCAGAGGATCGCGGCGCAGCCCTCGGGGCTGATCACCGAGTAGACGGCGTGCTCGAGCATCAGGATCCGGTCGCCCACCGCGATCGCCAGGGCACCCCCGCTGCCTCCTTCACCCGCAACGGTCACGATGATCGGCACCGAGAGCCGCGCCATCGTGCGCAGGCTCACGGCGATCGCCTCGGCCTGACCGCGCTCTTCGGCTCCCTTTCCCGGATACGCTCCCGGCGTATCGACGAAGGTGAAAATCGGCCGCTGGAACTTGTCCGCCAGCTCCATCACTCTCATCGCCTTCCGGTATCCTTCCGGCCTGGGCATGCCGAAGTTGCGGTGGACCTTCTCCTTCGTGTCGCGCCCCTTCTGGTGACCGATCACTGCCACCGGGGTGCCTTTGAAGGAGGCGAACCCGGCGACGATGGCCGGATCGTCCGCATACTTTCGGTCGCCATGGATCTCGACGAAGTCGGAAAACATCAGGCCGATGTAGTCGAGCGTATAGGGACGCTTGGGATGCCGGGCCACGAGCGCTCGCTGCCACGGAGTGAGCCGCCCGTAGATCTCGGTGCGCATCGTGTCGAGGCGGCGCTGCAGCCGCGCGATCTCGTCGGAGCGATCCTCGCCCCCCGGAATGCCGGAGAGCTCTTCGATCTTTTTCCCGACATCGCGCAGCGGCCGCTCGAAGTCGTCCTCGTCAACGGCCATGGGTCGTATTCGAACACACGCTCCGGTGGGTGTCAAGCAACCGGGCTTCAGGCGCGGGGGTGGAAGTCCTTGTAGATCTTCCGCAGGCGCTCGCGGTTGATGTGGGTATAGATCTGGGTGGTGGAGATGTCGGCGTGGCCGAGCATCATCTGCACCGAGCGCAGGTCGGCTCCCCGCTCCAGCAGATGGGTTGCGAAAGAATGACGCAATACGTGCGGGCTCAGGCCGCCGCGCAGCCCGGCCGCGCGTCCATACTTCTTGAGAATCTTCCAGAACCCCTGCCGGCTCATCGGGCCGCCCCGGCTGTTGAGGAACAGAGCCGTCGCGCCCGTTCCCTTGACCAGCCGCGGGCGGGCGCCCTCGAGGTAGGCGCGCACCTGCTGCGACGCCTTGCGTCCCATCGGCACCAGCCTCTCCTTGCGCCCCTTGCCAACGCAGGTCAGGTAGCCGACCTCATGGTTGAGATCACGAAGGCTGAGGGACACCAGCTCCGACACACGCAGGCCGGTGGCATAGAGCAGCTCGACCATGGCCGTGTCCCGCAGGCCCAGCGTCTGGTTCGGATCGGGAGCGGCGAGAAGGTGATCGACCTCTTCGAGCGTCAAGAATCGCGGCAGGGCCTTCCATGTCCGCGGCGCGCGCACGGCCGCGGTCGGGTCTTCATCGACGAGCTTCTCGTGCACGAGATAACGGTAGAACATGCGGACCGCGTTCAGGGCCCTCGCGATCGACTTCGGGGCCAGTCCTTCGCGGGCGAGGCGGCGCGCGAACTCGTCGATCTCACCTCGCCGCACCTGACGTGCCAGGCGGCTCTTCTCGCACAGGTAGCGGCTGAACTTCGCGAGGTCACTTCCGTAAGCGAGCACGCTGTTCCGGGCCAGGCCCCGCTCGACCGTCAAGTGATGAAGGAAGTCTTCGACCAGCGATGCGGTCTTCACCGCCCGGGCCCTTCGAGGATGATGGTGACCGGGCCGTCGTTGACCAGTTCGACCTCCATGAACTCCCGGAACCGTCTCGTGCTGATCCGGAGCGGGCTCGCCTGCAGGCGCTCCACGAATCGCCGGTAGATCGGCTCGGCCTCTTCGGGCGGGGCGGCGCGCTCGAAACCCGGACGACGGCCGCGGCTCAGGTCTCCGAGCAGCGTAAACTGAGAGACGACGAGGATCTCGGCGCCGATGTCGAGGGCGGAGAGGTTCATTTTCCCTGCGCTGTCTTCGAAGATGCGCATTTGTAGCACCTTGTCGGAGACCCAGTCAAGATCGGCGTCGTCATCCCCCTTCGCCACGCCGAGCAGCACCAGAAGTCCCCGCGCGATCAGCCCCACGATCTCGCCTGCGATCCGGACCTCGGCCCGCGAGACGCGCTGCACGACGGCTCTCACGATCTCCTCACCAGAAATGAACGGAGCAGCCGCACCTCCTCGCTGCCGAGAAGCGCGGCCACGAGCAGGTAGAGCCCGCCGCCTCCGGCAATCACGATGCCGAGAACGGTCGCCTTGAGCGCGATGCCGTGCAAGGCCACGATGTCGAGCCGGTGGAGACAGAACGCCAGCGCGGCCCCCATGGCGCCCGACGCCAGGAGCGTCCGCCCGGCGCTGAGCGCGACGCCGCGGTCGAAGTAATCCCCGGCCCTGGCGCGCAGCAGCCAGGCCAGAAGGAAAGAGTCGGCCAGCGCCGACAGCGACGTGGACAAGGCGATGCCGTCGTGTCCCATGGGACCCCGCAGCGCGAAGTTCAGTCCGAGATGCAAGAAGAACGTCAGCGCCCCGACCTTGACCGGCGTGCGGGTGTCGCGGTGGGCGTAGAACGCCGTGGCCTGGACGTTCACGGCGGCGTAGGGCAGCAACCCGATGGCGTAGTACCCCAGGGCGCTGGCGGTGAAGATCGTGTCCTGCGCAGTGAAGCGGCCGTGCTCGAACAGCACGTGGATGATCGGAACCCGCAACACGATGAGACCGACCGTTGCGGGGATCGTGATGAAGATGAGCAGTCGCATCGCGGTGGCCAGGGTCTCGACCACGAGGGCGCGATCGCGCTCGGCGGCGGCCCGCGACAGCGAGGGCAGAATCACGGTCGCCAGGCTGATGCCGAAGATCCCCAGCGTCAACTCGGTCACGCGCGTGGCGTAGTACAGAAAGGAGACGCTGCCCGCCCGAAGCGAGGTGGCGAAATTCGAATCGACGACGAGATTGATCTGCGTGATTCCCGCCCCGAAGACACGCGGCAGGATCAGCCGGCCCACCTGCCGCAGTCCGGCGCGGTCGAACGGCCTCGGAGGCCGCAGATCGAGCCCGTGCCGTAGCAGCGCCGGGACCTGCACCAGGATCTGCAGGGCTCCCCCGATGAGCACTCCGATGGCAAAGGCGTAGGAGGGGTCGCTGAACCAGCGTCGCATCAGCAGAGCCGAGCCGATGATCGCCAGGTTCAGCAGGACCGGGGTGAAGGCGGGCAGGGCGAAGACGTCGAAAGCGTTCAGGATCCCCGACGCCAGTGCGGCCAGCGAGATGAAGAAGATATACGGGAACATCAGTCGATTCAGGGCGATGGTCAGGTCGAGCTTCTGCGGCGAGACGGCGAAGCCCCAGGCCAGGATCTTGACCAGGAAGGGAGAAAAGACGATGCCCAGCGTCACCAGCGCGGCCAGGACCATGGTCAGAGCGTAGAGGACCGAGCCGGCGAAACGCCACAGCGCCTCTCGATCCTCTGCTTTCATGTACCGCGCGAAGGTCGGCACGAACGCGGACGTGAGCGCCCCCTCGCCCACCAGTCTGCGCAGCATGTTCGGGATCCGGTAGGCGATGACGAAAGCGTCCGAAGAATTGGCCGCCCCGAGAATCACCGCCTGCAGGCTGTCGCGGAAGTAACCGGTAATACGGCTGAGCGCCGTGACGGCGCTGATCGACCCCGCCGCGCGGACGAGACCGCGCTGTTTTTCGATCACGCTGTCGCTGGCTCCAAGAGTCCTCCGAGCGTGGGATTCTACGTACCCATCCGTCCGGTTGCAACTGCGGCCGTCCCATGACACCGGCGGGACGGCCGGGAAAGCTCTGCGGGCTGTCGGCGACGGTCGCGCCGCTTCGGCGGGGGGATGTGGTAGGCTTTATTCGAGCCGACGAACATTCTGGGGGACGAGTCATGGCGAGCGTGAACAAAGTCATATTGATTGGCAACCTCGGTCGCGATCCGGAGGTGCGCTACACCCAGGGTGGTGCCGCGGTCGCCAACTTCACCCTGGCGACTAACGACGTCTGGACCGACAAGGCCGGCGCGCGGCAGGAACGAACCGAATGGCACCGCGTCGTCGTCTGGGGAAAGCAGGCGGAGATTGTGCGCGAGCACCTGAGCAAGGGCAAGCAAGTCTATGTGGAGGGTGCGCTGCAAACACGCCAGTGGGACGACCGTGAGGGCCACAAGCGCACCACGACCGAGATCAAGGCGATGCGCGTCGTCATGCTAGGACGCCCGGAGCCGGGCGAGGGGCGCATGGCCGGCTCTGCGCCGCAAGAGGTCGTGGCCGAGGAAGGGCCGCCCCCCGAGGACGATATACCCTTCTAGGTCGCCGGAATTTCGTGCCGGGCACGGATATCCGTCTTCGGGCCCGGGCTCAAGAGAGCCGGTCGATGCGGCTGCGCGCCTCCGCCTCGTACTCCGAGCCCGGGAATTCGCTCAGGATGCGGCGATAGGTCTTGATCGCCTCATCCTTCTTGCCGAGCGCCTCCTGACATCGGGCCACCGCGAGGAGCGCCTCTTCGCGCGGGAAGCCCCCCCGGGTGTCCTCACCCAGCGCCTGGAACTGCACCAACGCCTCGGCAGTGTTGCCCTGCGCCTGGTGCACCCTCCCGAGGCCGAAGCGGGCCAGCGGCGCCAGAAAATCAGTCGGATCACGGCGCAGGAACACCTCCAGGGTCTTGGCGGCTTCGTCGAGCCGACCCGAGCCCTCCAGAGCCACTGCCTTGTAATAGAGCGCCTTGGGCGCCGCCCGGGTCGAGCCGTAGCGAGCCAGGAGATCATTGGCAAGATCGACGACCTTGCCGTCCCGTTCCGCCGCCGACGCATAGGTGGTGACGCCGGCGGGCGCCTGTTGGGCCTCTGGGGTCAGGGCGATCGGCGCGCGGTACGCCTGGATGATCTGTCCGAGCAGGAAGGAGGCCTTGTCGTTCCGATCCTCGATGACATGCTGGACCGCCAGACCACCCACGACGAGCAGGGCGAGCGCGCCTACGGCGATGCCCACCTGGCGGAGATTCTCCGTGACGAAGACGGTCAGGTGCTCGAAGACGGTGACCAGTTCGTCGCGCTTGGCGCGATGCCTCTCACTGCCCTTCATGAAACTCTCCCTGGTTTCCTGGCCAGGCACGAACGCGCCATAGAGGCGTCGCCTCCCGGGTGGTGGGCCTGGGCAGACTTGAACTGCCGGCACACGGATTAGGAATCCGTTGCTCTATCCACCTGAGCTACAGGCCCATTCGGAGCGTCGCACCAAGCGCATCATATACCAGGATCGCCCGATCCGATTCGCGGCGGCGGAGCCGATCACCGCCCCGGCCGTTTGCGCACGAGCATCACGCCATCGCCGACCGTCAGCAGGCACGCTTCCACGCGTGCGTCGTCCCGGATCTTCCGATTCAGCCGTCGCAGAGCGGCGGTCTCGGGATCGTGCGCGGCGGGATCGGCGACCGCCCCATGCCAGAGCACGTTGTCGAGCGCGACGAGCCCGCCGGGACGGACGAGCCGCAGGCAGGCTTCATAGTAGGCATCGTAGCCGGTCTTGTCGGCGTCGATGAAAGCGAAATCGAAACTGCCCCCGAGACCCTCTCGAAGCAAGGCCGACAGCGTCTCGCTCGCCGGTCCGAGTCGCAGATCGATCCGTGCCGAGAGCCCCGCCTCCTCCCAATAGCGCCGACCTACCCGGGTCCATTCCTCGCTGATATCGCAGCAGATGAGACAGCCGTCCTCCGGGAGGGCGGCCGCGACCGCCAAGGCGCTGTACCCCGTGAAGGTGCCCACCTCGAGGGCGCGCCGTGCTCCGACCAGGCGCACCAGCATCGCGAGGAGCGCTCCCTGATCGGCGCCGATCTGCATGGCGGCGTTCGGAAGCGTGGCGGTCTCGGCTCGCAGAGCGTGCTGTGAAGCGGTCTCGCGCGTGAACTCCTCGCTTACGTAACGCTCGACGGCGTCGGGGATGAGAGATCGCCTGGCCATGCCGCCATGATAACCGACCCGGCGCGCCCGTGGCGCGGTGGTTCGATTTTGTGTCACACTGCGTCTCCGACATCCACGTCTGGAGGCTCCCGGATGGCCCCGTCGAGAGGCGTTCGCGCCGTCTGGTGGCGCGGGATCGCACCGATCGCTCTGGTCGCGATCCTCCTGTTCTCCTCCGCCGTCACTCCGGCCGTCACGGCGGAACTTCGGGAGGTCGCCCGGCCCTACGCCCTCGGCTCGGGCGGCGCGATCGCCTCCGCCGAACCCCGGGCGACCGCTGCAGGCCTGACGATTCTGCGCCAGGGCGGCAATGCGGTCGACGCCGCGGTGGCGGTCGCGCTGGCGCTCGCCGTCGTCCAGCCACAAGCCGGCAACCTCGGAGGTGGCGGCTTTGCCGTCATCCGCAGAGGGCGCGAGATCGCCGCGCTCGACTTTCGCGAGACCGCGCCGGCCGGCGCGAGCCGCGACATGTACCTGGGGAGCGATGGCAAGCCGGCCGGCGACGCATCGTGGGTCGGGCCGATCGCCGCCGCCGTGCCCGGCTCGCCGGCGGGATTGTACGAGCTCCATCATCGGTATGGTCGCCTGGACTGGAGACGTGTCGTGGCGCCCGCGATCCGCCTGGCTCGCGACGGGTTCGTCGTCACGGCCCGGCTGCACGACGCCCTGGAGGAGGAACGCGACACCCTTTCCAGATTCCCCGATACCGCGGTCGTCTGGCTTCCCGGAGGCAAGCCCCTCCCGGCCGGCACGCTGATGAAACTCCCCGACTTGGCACGCACCCTGGCGTCCTATGGGGAGGTGGGTCCCGCCGCGATCGTTTCCGGAAGGGTGGCCGCGGCAATCGAGCACGCTTCCCGAGCGCACGGCGGCATCCTGACGGCCGCCGATCTGGCCTCCTATCGGCCCCAGTGGCGGGAGCCTCTGCGCACCCGCTCCTTCGGCTGGGAAATTGCCGGAATGCCTCTCCCTTCTTCGGGAGGCCTGATCGTGGCCCAGAGCTTCGCCCTGCTCGAACGCCTCGGCTGGGGCAGTCTCCCCCGGGACGGCGCCGATCGGGCTCACCTCTTGATCGAAACCTGGCGGCGCGCCTACGCCGATCGCTTCGTCCTCGGGGATCCGGGCACGACTCTCGCGGGACCGTCCCAGCTTCTCGACCCGGCATGGATCGCCGCCCGGGCCGGCGCCATCGACACGGCGCGCGCCACACCATCTCGGGAGGTTCGCCCCTGGCCCGGTCTCGAGCGCGTCGAGCCCACCCCGGCAGCGGAGCCGGTCCAGACGACGCACCTGTCGGTCATCGATGGAGAGGGGGATCTGGTGTCGCTGACCACCACCCTCAACGGCTGGTTCGGCTGCGGGCTCCTGGTGCCGGGCGCCGGATTCCTGCTCAACAATGAGATGGACGATTTCACCACCGCCCCCGGAGCGCCGAACGCCTACGGGCTGATCCAGGGAGAGTCGAATGCCGTGCGCCCCGGCAAGCGGATGCTGTCGTCGATGAGCCCGACGATTCTCTGGCGCGGCGAGGAGGCGATCGCCATCGGCTCGCCCGGCGGATCGCGGATCCCCACCGCCAGCGTTCAGGTGATCCTTGCGCTGGTCGTCGATGGCGACGGTTTGCAGGCTGCCGTGGAGCGGCCGCGCGTTCATCACCAGTGGCTGCCGGATGCCGTCGTCGTCGAGACGGGGGCGCTCCGGAGCGAGGTGCGTGCCGAGCTCGAGCGGCGCGGCCACGCGCTGAAAGAGGCGACCTGGCGTGTCGGCGAGGTCGACGCGGTGCGCCGGCGGGCCGATGGCCGGGTCGAAGCGGCGGCCGATTCGCGTGGACCGGGAGGCGCCGGGGTCGTCCGTGAGGCGGCGGCGCCGCGGCAGGCCGCAACGCCTGCTGCGCGGCCGACGCCGGTCAGTACTGGATCAAACTGACGACGTCGATGCCGGGCAGTCGCGAACGTCCTTCGAGGGCGAGGAGCTCGACCAGGAACCCGGCGCCGACCACCTCGGCGCGCAGGCCTTCGGCCAGCCGGCGAGTGGCCGACGCCGTCCCGCCGGTGGCGAGCAGGTCATCCACGATCAGAACCTTCTCCCCCGGCGACAGGGCATCGACGTGGATCTCGAGGCGGTCGGTCCCGTACTCGAGGTCGTACTCTTCACCCGCAGTCTTCCACGGAAGCTTCCCCGGTTTGCGCACCGGCACGAAGCCGGCGGCGAGGCTCACGGCGATCGCCGGCGCGAAGATGTAGCCGCGCGATTCGATGCCCACCACCTTGGTGATGCCCCGTCCCTTGAAGCGCTCCGACAGGCGTTCCAGCGCCTGTCGGAGGGCCGCGCCATCCTGGAGCAGGGGCGTGATGTCCTTGAAAATGATTCCCTTCTTCGGAAAGTCGGGAACGTCACGAATGAAACGTCTCAGATCCACCGCTCCCCCCGGGCGCCGATCCATGTGAGCTGCGGGGCCGACCGCAGCCGGCCTCAGGCGCGAACCACAAAAGTGTCGACCTCGTCTTCGAGCTCTGCGTCCATGGTCTCCACGTCGTCGACGCGCGACCCGCGCGGTCCTCGGCGCAGCTCGGCGAGGAAACGCGCCAGCCGGTCCTGGGGCCCCGACGCCACCGCCTCGACCCGGCCGTCGGGAAGATTGCGCACGTAACCGCGCAGTCCCAGAGCCCTGGCGGCGCGTTCGGCATGGTCACGGAACCCGACGCCCTGGACCGTTCCTGTCACCAGAACACGGGTAGCTTTCATGGGGCTTCGAGTTGGTCGGGGCGAGTGGATTTGAACCACCGACCCCTTGGTCCCGAACCAAGTGCGCTACCAGGCTGCGCTACGCCCCGACCTTTCGTAGTGATGGCGGATTGTACGCGACCAAGCGTGGACGGTCAAGGTACCTGACGCGCCTCAGATCTCGTAGAACCAGCCTCCTTCGTCGATGTTCGGCTGCACTCCGGCCGGCAGTCCAGAGCGCGTCTCGAGAATCTGCAGCCGGTCCGCCAGGCCGCGCAATGCCTTCGCGGTGACGTCCGGGAGGGCGCCATGATCGAGGTCGATGGCGTGCGGCTGGCCTGCCGCATCGTAGGTGATGCGCTGGCCATGGCGGTGGCTCACCCTGCCGGGGATGCCCACGACCACCGAGTCCGGGGGCACATCCTTGACCACGACGGCGTTGGCGCCGACCCGCGTCCGTGCGCCGATCCGGATCGGTCCCAGGATCTTCGCTCCCGCTCCCACCACCACATCGTCTTCCAGCGTCGGGTGCCGCTTCCCCTTTTTCCAACTGGTCCCTCCGAGAGTGACGCCATGGTAGAGCGTCACATTCGGTCCGATCTCAGCGGTTTCCCCGATCACCACCCCCATGCCGTGATCGATGAAGAAGCCGGACCCGATCCGGGCGCCTGGATGGATTTCGATCCCGGTGAGAGCGCGGCCGAAGTGCGACACGAGCCGTCCGGCCCAGCGCAAGCGCAGGCGCCAGAGCAGGTGCGCGACCCGGTAAAACCAGAGAGCGTGCAGGCCCGGATAGGTGGTGAGAACTTCCACCAGGTCCGCGCCGCCGGATCGCGTTCGAAGACGGCGCGCATGTCGCTGCGCAGGGTGTGCAGCATGGTTGTCCTGTCCGGGCCGCGGCGCTCAGCCGGCCAGGTTCTGATAGAGGGCCGTGCTGAGGTAGCGCTCGCCGAAGGACGGGATGATGACCACGATCATCTTGCCGTTGTTCTCGGACCTCCGCGCCACCTGGGTCGCCGCCCAGACGGCCGCGCCGGAGGAGATGCCGACCAGGAGCCCCTCCTCCGCGGCCATCCTCCGCGCCACCGTCATGGCATCGTCGGCCTGGACCTGGACCACCTCGTCGACGATCTTGAGATTGAGATTCTTGGGGATGAACCCGGCGCCGATCCCTTGAATCGGGTGTGGCCCCGGCTTGCCCCCGGAGATCACCGGAGACGCGGCGGGCTCGACGGCGACGCAACGAAAGGTGGGCTTGCGCGATTTGATCACCTCGCCGATGCCGGTGATCGTCCCCCCGGTCCCCACGCCGGAGACCAGGATATCGGCCTGGCCATCGGTGTCCCGCCAGATCTCCTCGGCCGTGGTGCGGCGGTGGATCTCCGGGTTGGCCGGGTTCTCGAACTGGTTCAGCATGACGTAGCGCGCGTCGCTCTTCACCAGAGCCTCGGCGCGGGCGATCGCCCCCTTCATCCCCTCGGGGCCGGGTGTCAGGATCAACTCGGCTCCGTAAGCCCGCAAAAGCATGCGCCGTTCCTTACTCATGGTCTCCGGCATCGTCAGCGTCAGCCGGTAACCCCGCGCGGCGGCCACGAACGCCAGAGCGATTCCCGTGTTTCCGCTGGTCGGCTCGACCAGAATGGTGTCCTTGGTGATCCGGCCGTCCCGTTCGGCGGCGTCGATCATCGCCACGCCGATGCGATCCTTGACGCTCTTGGCCGGGTTGTAGTCCTCGAGCTTGGCGACGACCGTGGCGGCCGCGCCATCCAGGATTTTGCGCAGCTGCACCAGCGGCGTGCGCCCAATCAATTCGATCACGTTTTTGTGGATGGTCACCTTGAGGCTCCTTGCAAAGGGGGTGAGACGCCGGCTCGGCGCCCCTTCGCCCCCGGGTGCGTGACGCTATCATAACCGGAGCGCGGGGTCGGTGAAAAGGACTCGGACCGCCGGGCGGTGTGGCGGCTCTTCAGGGTTCGCGCAGAAGGACGATGAGCGACAGGTCGTCGTGAGGCCGTTCCGCGCCGAGGAACGCGTTGACGGCGCCCAGGATCCGCATCCCCGCGCGCTCGGGGGAGAGCCCGCGCAGGTCGTGTATCACCGCCTTCAGCCGTCCCTCGCCGAACTCTTCATCCTGGGCGTTGTGCGCCTCGGTCAGGCCGTCGGAGTAGGCCACCAGCATTTCGCCCGGATCGAGCCTGAGGCTTTCCTCGATGCAGTGCGAGTTCGGCATCATCCCAAGCGGGAGCGATGCGGCGGCCAGGCTCTCGATCCCCCCCGTCTTCAGCACGAAGGGAGGATTGTGCCCGGCGTTGAGCAGCCTCACCCGGCCGCTCTCGGGGGTGATCTCGAAATAGACCAGCGTGGCGAATCGATTATCGAGGCCGTCCCGGTGGAGGATCATGTTCAGCCGATCGCCCAGGGCGGCGAGCGACCCGAGCTCCGGCAGCAGCGCGCGCAGCGAGGCCTGCAGCTTGGCGGTCAGGAGCGCCGCACCCAGCCCTTTGCCGGCCACGTCCCCCAGGACAATCCCGATCTTCCCTTCGTCAAGGTCGAGATAGTCGACCAGATCGGCGCCGACGTCGTTGGCCGGCCGCATGTAGCTCCAGACGGACCACCCGGGGATGCGCGGTGGCTGCTGCGGCAGCAGGGCCAGCTGGACCCGGCGGGCCACCTCGATCTCATCCCGCGCCAGGAGCTTGTCCTTGAGCTCGACCATCAGAACCAGGAACAGGACGACGTAACTCCAGCGGCGGAGATCGATGGTCACTTCGTCGCCGTTCACGCTCATCATCCCGACCCGGCCCAGGAAAAACATGAGCATCGACAGAAGCAGCAGGATCCGGCGCGATGGAGACAGTTTCATCAGCAGGCTCTTCAGGGTCCAGATCAGCACCCAGAAGCAGCGTCGGAGGCGGCCCATCGAGGCCAGAAGGGCGCGGTGCTCTTCGTCCAGATAGAAGAGGTAGACCTGGCCGAGATCCCGGCGCAAGGCGCTCGTCAGGTCACCCCGTCGGAAATCCTGAACCAGGGTGCGGCGCAGACTGCTGCTGCGGCTGGCATCGTCGATGACCGGGGGCTTGTTCATGCCAGTAGCCGGGTGGCGTCCGCGCCGAGAAGCCGCTTGCGCCATGAACGCAGCCCCGGGATCGCCGGCCCCGCTTCGAAGCCCGGCAGCCCCGCGATCGCCAGCGCTTCGAGACTCGATTGGGGCATCAGCACTCCAGGCTCGATCCCCAGTTCCGCCGCCCGATCCTTCCGCCAGGCGCGCAAGCGTTCCAACCGAACCTGAGCAGCAGCGTTTTTCCGCCGCCCTTGTCCACGCGGCGGGGTTGGAAGCTCGCTCTCGGGACAGGCCTGCCCCCGGACCACCGCCGCCAGCACCATGGGTCCAATCCGGCGGCGCACGAGTGGCGTGAACCCCTTGATCCCCTCGAGGTCGGCCGGCGATGCCGGGGTACGCCGGGCCAGAGCGAGCAGGGTCTCATCGGATGCGATGCGGAATGGCGGCACGTCGCCCTGCCGGGCCTTCTCGTCTCTCATGACATAGAGCTCCCGCAGCCCCGCGGCTTGGCGAGGCGTGAGATCGCGGGCTCCCTTCACCGACCAGAATCCGGCGGGGTCGAAGCCGCGCGGCTCCCAGGCGCGCAACGCGACGACCTCGAACTCCTCCTCGGCCCACTCCAGACGGCCCTTGGCGACGAGTTCCGCACGGAGCAGGTCGCGCAGTCGGATCAAGTGAAGCACATCCTCCCCGGCGTAAGTCTTCTGGCGCTCACTGAGCGGTCGCCGCGACCAGTCATCGCGCTGCGGGCCCTTGTCGAGCTTCAAGCCCAGAAAGCGCTCCAGGAGCCCCGCCAGGCCGACGCTCGGCAGCCCGAGGAGCTGCGCCGCGATCATCGTATCGAAGAGCGGATCGAGCCCGAATCCATAGTCGCGTCGGATGTAGAGGACATCTTGCTCGGCCGCGTGCAGGATCTTGGTGATCCCGCGCGCCGCCAGGATCGCCCCGAGCGCATCGAGCTTCCGCAGGGCGAGCGGATCGATGAGGTAGACCGCCTGCCCGTCGGAGACCTGAATCAGGCAGCACTTGTGGAAGTAGTGGTAGAAGGAATCGGCCTCGGTATCGATGGCGACGGCCTTCGCGGCTTCGAGCCGTTCGGTCGCAGCCTGCAGGCCCCTCTCCGTGTCCACCCACTCGAACGACAGGGCCACGCTCAAGACCGCGCGCCCCCCTGCTCCGCCCGCCCCTCCGCCACGAGATGACGTCGGATCCACCAGAGGGCGCCGATCACGAGGGCGGCCCCGATGAGCAGGTCGTATTTCCGAAACGAGCCTTCGAGAGTGTGCCAGTGCTCCCCCATCTGGTGACCAAGGTAGGCCAGCGCATAGCAAAAAGGATAGGAGCCCAGGAAGGTATAGATACAGAACTTTCCGAGCGGCATCCGGGCCACACCGGCCGGCAGGGAAATGAACGTGCGTACAACCGGAAGAAGCCGGCTGACGAAGATGATCGGGCTGCCATGGCGACGGAACAGGCGGTCGGCCATATCGAGGTCGCGCCGGGACAGGAACACATAGCGCCCGTAGCGCTCGACCAGCGGGCGTCCTCCCCAGGCCGCGATGGCATAGGCGACGACCGACCCGAACACACAGCCGGCGGCGCCCCAGAAGGCGGCCCCGTGAAGGGTGAAGACTCCCGTGTAGGCGAGGTACCCCGAGAACGGCATGATGACCTCGGACGGAAGCGGGATCGCCGCGCTTTCGATCGCCATCATGAGGAAGACCCCGAAATAGCCCAGGGCGCTGATGCCGGCGATGACGAAGCCGCTGACGATCTTCAGGAGATCGGTGATCACGAGTGGAATCCCTCCTTTCCGATGAGCCGCACGAAGGTGCAGGGATCGTGATCCTCAACCGAGGCGCCGCCCGTTGTGCGGCGGATCACCTTGACCACCTGCTGGACGGCCGTGCCCACCGGCACCACCATCCGTCCGTGCATCGCCAACTGCTCCAGCAGAGGTCGGGGACAGGCGGGCGCTGCGGCGCTCACCAGAATCGCCTGAAATGGCGCCGCCTCCGGCCAGCCGAGCGAGCCGTCCGCCACGCGCATCGCGATCCCGGCGATGCCAGCGCCCTCCCAGTTTCGTGCGGCCCGCTCCGCCAGGCCCTCGATCCGTTCCATCGTATACACCGAGGCGCCCAGACGGGCGAGAAGCGCCGCCTGGTAGCCGGAGCCGGTTCCGATTTCGAGAACCTTGTCGCCCGGCGCCACCGCGAGCAGGTCGATCATCCGGGCGACGATGTACGGTTGGGAGATCGTCTGCCCCCAGCCGATCGGCAAAGCGGTGTCGCCGTAAGCCCGTTCCGACAGCGCCTCGTCGACGAACAGGTGGCGGGGCGTCGACAGGAAGGCCTCGAGTAGGCGAGGATTGTCGATGCTTCGCCCGAGGACTTGCTGCTGCACCATCCTGAGACAGCGGCGGTCATAGGACGCCGTCGCCGGAAGCGCGGGACCGTCCGCGGGGAGGCGGCCTCGTTCCGGGCGCGACCTCAGAGCGCGAGGTTCCAGCGGCGCACCTCGTCGAGGACCCTGTGGTTCGTCAGATCCAGATGCAGCGGAGTCACCGACACGTATCCTTCGGCGACAGCCGCGAAATCGCTGCCCGGGTCATTTTCCCATTCGGCGGACGCGCCACCGATCCAGTAATACTTCCGTCCCTTGGGGTCGATCCGCTCGATGACCCCCCCCGGATAGAGCCGTTTCCCCTGCCGCGTGACGCGGACCCCGCGCGCCGCCCCGGCCGGAACGTTCACGTTGAGGAGCGTGTCGGGCGGCAGAGCGTGCTCGAGGATCTGACGCGCGAGGGTGCGCGCGAAACGGCCCGCCGCGGTGACATCGGACGCCACATCCCCGGTCTGCTGCGAGATGGCGAAGGCCGGCACGCCGATGAGCGTCGCTTCGAAGGCTGCGGACACCGTGCCCGAATAGGTGATGTCGTCCCCGAGGTTGTAGCCGCGGTTGATGCCGCTCACGACGAGAACCGGTCGGGTCTCGAGAATGCTGTGAACACCGAGGTAGATGCAATCGGTCGGCGTCCCCTGCACTGCGAACTGCCGGGGCCCGCGCCGCTCGAACCGCAGCGGATGGTTCAGCGTCAGGGCGTGCCCCTGGCCGCTCTGCTCCCGGTCCGGGGCGATGACCCAGACGGTGCCGAGCTCACCCAGGCTCTCCTCCAGCATCCCGAGCCCATCGGCGCCGAAGCCGTCGTCATTGGTAATCAGGATCGGTCCGGCACTCATGGAGCCGCCCCTCCGGGCCCGCGATCGTGCAGTGTCCGGTGACGGACGAGAGTGGATTGGTCGGGGCGACTGGATTTGAACCAGCGACCACCTGCACCCCAAGCAGGTGCGCTACCAGGCTGCGCTACGCCCCGAGGCCCGAACCCGATCGACACAGGCTCACGCCAATCGGCCCTTCCTTGTAGCATCCTGCGAGGACTCCCGTCAAGGTTTCTCGGAACTGTTCAAGACATTGTTCGCGTCGGAAGATGGCTTGCGGGCAGGACAAAATGGGGCCAGAGCGAGGCCTCAGGAACATGGACAGGGTCAAGAGCTTGACGGTCCCCTGACAAAAATCAGGATGATTGATATGAGCGCGCAAATCCATATATTGAACCGGGATCGTCATGCGGCTCAACTTCTTAAAGGGCCAATCGTTGCAGACCCGGATCCTGGGTGTCGTTCTCGTGAGCATGACGCTCGTCGCCCTCCCATGGGCCGATGAGCCGGCCGGGACCCCTTCGATCGAGCATCAAGTCAAAATCGCCTTCCTCTACAACTTCGTCAAATTCGTCGACTAGCCGGCGGACGTATTCCACGATGCCACGAGCCCGCTGATTCTTGGGGTCCTGGGCAACGACGGTTTCTGCCGCGAGATCGAGCAGTCACTCCAGGGCAAGATCGTCAACGGACGCCGTCTCGTCGTGCGTCGGCCCCGTCCCGCCGACTCCCTGACCGGGTTCGAGGTCCTCTTCATCAGCCCGTCGCAGCCGGACTTCCATCGCGTCCTCGCCGGTCTCGGAAGTTCACCGGTCCTCACGGTCGGCGACGCCGAAGATTTCGCCCGGCTGGGCGGAATGATCAACTTCAGGGTGGAGGAGAACAAGGTCCGATTCGAGATCAACCCGGCGGCCGCCACGCGTGCCGGCCTGCGGATCAGTTCCCGTCTTCTCGGCGTCGCCCGTGTGATCCAGGGCGGAGACTCTCCGGAGGGACGCCCATGAGCCTCCTGCGTCGGGTCCCTTTCCGGCATCGGGTGACGCTTATCTTGATGCTGATCAGCGGATGTGCGCTGCTGGTCGCCTGCTGTGCGTTCGTCGTCTATGATGTCGTCACGTTCCGGCAGCAGATGGCCGTCGATCTCCACACCCTCGCCGAGATCATCGGCGACAACTGCACCGCGGCTCTCGCATTCAACGATCGACGCGTTGCCGAAGAGGTTCTCGGCGCCCTGAGGGCCAAGCCGAACATCATCTCGGCCGATCTATTCGGTCGAAAGGGCCAGCCCTTCGCCGGCTACCCTGCCGGTCACCTGCCGGTCGCCGATCGGAGTTCCGTCGGCCTGGACGACACGACCCGATTTGAATCCGCCACGCTTATTCTTGCCCATCCGATCGTCCTCGACGGCGAGCCCGCGGGACGGCTCGTGCTGCGGTCGAATCTTGCCGACCTGGACCACCGGCTGCGCCGCCACGGGGCGACGATCGGCGCAGTGCTCCTGGGCTGCATGCTTTTCACGTTCCTGCTCTCCTGGCGGCTGCAGGCGCTGGTCTCGCGTCCCATCGTCGAACTGGCCGATACGGCCCGCACAGTGTCCGCGAACGAGGATTATTCGGTGCGGGCCCTGTATGAGGGCAACGACGAAGTGGCGGACCTCACCCGCTCGTTCAACGAGATGCTGTCCCAGATCCAGGGGCGCGATCGAGCGCTCCAGCAGGCCCACGATGAGCTCGAGGTCAGGGTCGAAGAGCGAACCCGGCAGCTGCGCCAGGAGATTACCGAGCGTCAGCAAACCGAGCAGGCGCTGCGCTCCAGCGAGGAAGAGCTCCGCCAGTCCCAGAAAATGGAGGCGGTCGGGCGTCTGGCGGGCGGCATCGCGCACGATTTCAACAATCTTCTCACCGTCATCACGGGATACGGGCAGATCCTCCTGGCCCGGCTGCCGGAGGGCGATACGCTGCGCACTCCGGCCGAGGAGATCGGTCGGGCCAGCGCGCGGGCCGCGTCGCTCACGCGGCAGCTCCTGGCGTTCAGTCGCAAGCAGCTTCTCGAGCCAAAGGTCATTGAGATCAATACGCTCGTTGCCAACGTCGAACTGATGCTCCGCCGCTTGATTGGCGAGGATATCCAGCTGATCAGCGACCTCGATCCGCGCTCCGGCTGGGTGAAGGCCGATCCCGGCCAGATCGAGCAGGTCCTGGTGAATCTTGCGGTCAATTCGCGCGACGCGATGCCTCAGGGTGGGCGGTTGACGATCGCCACGGGCTCGCGGGCGATCGGGCCGTCCGAGGCCAGCCCGAATCTCGGGCTCCCGGCGGGGGCCTATGTACTCATACGGGTGACCGACACCGGAATGGGGATGAGCGACGACCTCCAATCGCGGATCTTCGAGCCGTTCTTCACGACGAAGGAAAAGGGCAAGGGCACCGGGCTCGGGCTGTCCACGGTCTATGGAATCGTCAAACAGAGCGGGGGGATGATCGAAGTCGAGAGCGCTCCCGGCCGCGGCGCGACCTTCCGGATCCTGCTGCCTCAAATCGAAGGGACTCCTGAGCCCGTTCTCGGCATCGCCGCCACGGGCGTGGTCACCGGCGGCTCCGAGACCATTCTGCTGGTCGAGGACGAGGACATGGTGCGCGCTCTGGCGAAGGACATTCTCAAGATGAATGGGTACAAAGTCCTCGAGGCGGCGCACGGGAACGCCGCGCTCGATCTGAGCCGGGCCTACGATGGTCCGATCGCCCTGATGCTCACCGACGTGGTCATGCCTTCGATGAACGGGCACGAGCTTTACGAACGCCTGGCGCCGCTGCGGCCCGGGATTAAAGTCCTCTACATGTCGGGCTATGCCGAGAGCGGGATCGTGCACGATGGTGCCATCGATCCGGGCACGGCGTTCATCTCGAAACCTTTCACGCCCGACGCCCTGGCGGCTCGGGTGCGGCAGATCCTCGATCGGGCCGGAAACAACTGAGGCGGATGGTTCCGCCTTCTCGCGAACGCCGGCCATCAATGCGCGTTGCCGTGCTCCCTCGCCAGACGCTATAATCCGCCCCGCTTCGCGACCCGCGTCAGTCGTCGCCTCGTTTCACTCCGCGGTCGCCCCGTTCGGACATGAGGTACCCTGATGAAGGCGATACGGAAGGTCGCTCCCCGGCCGGGAGCGCTCGAGCTTGCCGACGTTCCCACGCCCCCATGCGGGGCCGGGGAGATTCTGGTGCGCGTTCAGGCGGCGTCTCTGTGCGGCACCGACGCCCACATCTACAGCTGGGATGGATCCATCAGGGACAAGATGCTCGCGGCCACCGACGGCTTCGCGCGACCGCTCATCGTGGGCCACGAGTTCTGCGGCGAAGTGGTGGAGGTCGGGCGCGACGTGCGGGGCGTGGGTGAAGGAGCCGCCGAGCCGATCCGGCCGGGCGCCTTCATTTCGGCCGAGTCGCACATCGTCTGCGGGGTGTGCACCCAGTGCCGGCACGGTGAATTCCACGTCTGCACCCGTGAAACGATCATCGGCGTTCAGCGGGATGGCGGCTTCGCCGAGTATGTCGCGCTCCCGGCAGGGTGTGCGTGGATCAACGATCCGAGCGTCGTGCCCGTCGAGGTGGCCTGCATCGAGGAGCCGTTCGGGAACGCCGTGCACGCCGCCACCGAGGCCGGGGTGCGCGATCATTCCGTGGTGATCTTCGGCGCTGGTCCGATCGGCCTGTTCTCGGTGATCGTCGCAGCGGCCGAGGGCGCCGCCCGTATCGTCGTCGTGGACGCAGCGCCCTACCGGCTTGATCTCGCGACGCGGGTCGGCGCGGACGTCGTCCTCCGGACCGCGCCCGCGCCCGCAGGAAACCCGGCGGCGCGGCGCGCTGAGCGCGAGCGGCTGGCAGGGCTCATTCGCGACGCCGTGGCCCCCGGGGACGTCGATCGCGTCATGGAGATGAGCGGCCACCCCGACGCCATCGACACGGCACTGCGGGCCGTACGACGCGGCGGGACGATCGTCTTGTTCGGGCTCCCCAAGCAGACGGCCATCACCTTCGAGCGCTATGCAGAGGACGTGATCTTCGGAGGCGTCACCCTGAAGGGCATCATCGGCCGCCGCCTCTACGCCACCTGGGTCAAGACGCGTGAGCTGACAGCTCGACCCGAGGTGCGCGCCAAGATCCGCACCATCATCACGCACGCGTTCCCGCTGGAGCGCTACGAGGAGGCCTATCGTCAAATGATCGGGCTGGAGAGCGGAAAGGTGATCCTGCGCGTCGCTCAGGATTCCATGAGGCCGGGCCCGTCCACCCTGCCGTACCACCCACCATGAATCCGAGATTGCAGAGTTTCCTCCAGGCCGAGATCGATTCCCTCAAAACGAGGGGCATCTTCCGCATGCCGCGGGTCCTGCAGGGGCCCGCCTTGCCGAGAGTCCGGATCGACGGCCGCGACATCATCCAGCTCTCGTCCAACAACTACCTCGGGCTGACCACCCACCCGAGGGTCGTGGACGCTGCCAAGCGCGCCATCGACGAGTTCGGCGCGGGACCGGGCGCGGTGCGCAGCATCGCCGGCACCATGACCCTGCACCTGGAGCTCGAGCGCCGCCTGGCCCGCTTCAAAGGCACCGAGGCGGCGCTGGTGTTCCAGTCGGGCTATACGGCCAACGTGGGAGTGGTCTCCACCCTCATGCAGGAGGGCGATCTGATTGTCTCCGACGAGCTGAACCACGCCAGCATCATCGACGGCTGCCGGCTCTGCAAAGCCGAGCGGGCCATCTACCGGCACCTCGACTATGGTCACCTCCAGGACATCCTCAAGGCGGCCCGATCCGGCAAGGCAGAAAAGATCCTGGTGGTCGCGGACGGCGTCTTTTCAATGGATGGAGACGTATCGGACCTCAAGGCCATCGCCAATCTGTGCGAGGAATTCGACGCCATCCCGATGGTGGACGATGCCCACGCCACGGGAGTCATGGGGCGCGATGGGCGTGGCACGGTCGATCACTGCGGCGTGAAGGATCGCTGGGACATCCAGATCGGGACCATGTCCAAGGCCTTCGGGGTCATGGGCGGTTATGTCTGCTGCCCCGCACAGCTCATGGAGTTCTACGTCCACAAGGCCCGGCCATTCCTGTTCTCCTCGGCGCATCCTCCGGCCGTCATCGCCGCCTGCATCGCGGCCGTCGACGTCCTGGAAACCGAGCCGCAGTGGGTGACGCGCCTCTGGGAGAACACGCGCTTCTTCAAGGATGGTCTGCGGCGCCTGGGCTTCAACACGGGCGCTTCGGTGACGCCGATCACACCGGTCATCATCGGATCGGGAGCCAAGGCCGCCCGGTTCTCCGACGATCTCTTCGTCCGCGGTGTCTTCGCGCAGGGCATTTTCTTCCCGATGGTCGCCGAGGAGAAATCGCGGGTGAGGACGATCGTGATGGCGACCCACAGCCGCGACGATCTGACCGAGGCGCTCCAGGCTTTCGAGGAGGTCGGGCGGCGCCTCGGGGTGATCTGACGGCGCGGCGCGCGCCGCCCGTACGGCGTCGGATCAGCCTCGCCGCTTGAGCCGGTATCCCGCCAGCCGGGAGTCGGTGGAGTCCATGACGCGGAGAATCTCGCGCAGGTCATCCCCGAGCGAACGCATGGTCACTTTTTCGGGGGAGGTCGCAGCGGACGAAGGTCTGTCGAAGAGATCCTCCAACTCGTTCGTCCCCTCCGGCATGCCCAGCTTCTTGCGAGCCCCGGCGATCGTGAACCCCTCCTGATAGAGCAGCTGCTTGATCTCCAGGACAAGATCGATATCTTTGCGGCGGTAGAGGCGTTGCCCCGACCGGCTCTTGGTCGGCGCCAGCTGCGGGAACTCCGACTCCCAGAAGCGCAGCACATAGGGCTGCGTGCCCGTGAACTCGCACACCTCGCCGATCTTGTAAAAGATCTTGCGCGGGATCTCCTCGGACATCCTGTCTCACCCCCGAGACGGCGTACGGTTCAGACCCTGGACGACCAGGCGGGATGGCCGGAACGAGAGGCGGCGGCGGGCCGCGATCTGCACCGGCTCACCGGAACGCGGATTGCGTCCGAGGCGAGGTCGCCGCGTTTTGATCGTGAAGCTGCCGAACCCGCTGATCAGGACGGGCCGGCCGTCGGCCAGTGCGATGCGGATGCGATCGAAAATCGCGCCCACGATCACGATCGACTCGCGGCGCGACAAGCCGCCGTGAACCTCGTAGACCGCCTCCGCCAAGTCGGCTTTCGCTGTGCCCATCAATCCTCGCCACGCCAAGCCGCGCAAAGTGAAAGTATCGTAGGAGAGACCGGTTCGTATGTCAAGGTGACGACTGACGATTCGGCCACCGCGCCCGCTCCGGTCAGGGGACGTTCGATCCCGCTCGACCGTAGCGATCCTGGAGCCGCACGACATCATCGAGCTCGGGAGTGCTCGCCTCGACCACGGTGCAATCTTCGAGGGCGATCATCTGGTGCCTGGTGCCCGGCGGCAGATGCTGCGCCGCTCCCGCCGAAAGGACGCGCTCCTCCATGCGCCCCTTCACGTCTAGGAGGAGCCTCAGCGAGCCCGCGTGGAGATAGATCGTCTCGTCCTTCTTCGTGTGGTACTGCAGGCTGAGTGATTCACCTTTGCGGATCATCAGGATCTTGCCCGCATAACGATCGGTGTGCGCGAAGATGATCTCTTCGCCCCACGGCTTCGGCACCCTTCGAATCATCGTCGTGGCTCCACCAGGGGGCAGGCGAACTCGGCCGGCAAGAGGGAGAGAATCCGCCCGCGTATGAATTCTTCGATTTCGGTCGCGGTAGCGAGCCCCATCGCTTCGTCGACCATGGCGCGTGCCGCCCGGAGGCTCACCTGACGGATCAGCTGCTTGACGGCGGGGAGCGAGCCGGGCCCCATGCTCAGCTCGGTGACCCCGAGCCCCACGAGCGCGATCGCCGAGATCGGATCGCCAGCCATCTCGCCGCAGACGGAGAGCCGCCGCCCGTGGCGTGCCGCGACCTCGATCACATGTCGGATCAACTGAAGAATCGCAGGATGCAGCGGCTCGTAAAGGTAGGCGACGGCTTCGGTGGCGCGATCGACGGCCAGGGCGTACTGAATGAGATCGTTCGTGCCGATCGAAACGAAGTCCACTTCCGGAACCAGACGATCGGCGATCAGCGCCGCCGACGGCACCTCGATCATAATGCCGATCGGAACCTCGGCCACCTCGGCGGCCTGCCCGCGCGCCAGGTCACGGCGCACCTCCTCGATCAGGGCTTTGGCCTGCAGCACCTCCTCCAGGCGCCCCACCATCGGGAGGAGCAGACGAACCTTGCCGTAGGCGGCGGCCCGGAAGATGGCGCGAAGCTGGACACGGAACAGATCAGGGCGGGACAGCGCGAGGCGAATCCCTCGCAGCCCGAGCGCCGAGCCGGGACCGTTTCTCCCGGCCAGGCCCCCCGCGCGCACCTTGTCGGCCCCGAGATCCAGAGTGCGAATTACCAGCTCGTGCGGTCGGGCCTGCTCCGCCATCTCACGGTAGGTCGCATATTGACGCTCCTCGGACGAGTGCGCCGAAGCATCATTCAGGTAAAGAAACTCCGACCGGTAGAGCCCGATCCCTTCCGCGCCGTGCCGCCGGGCCATCGCCATTTCCTGCGGCAGATCGATGTTCGCCAGCAATTGGACACGCAACCCGTCGGGCGTTGCGGCAGGGAGGTCCGCAAGCGCCTGCAGATCACGCTCCCGCTCCGCCAATCGATCCCGTCGGTCCCGCCACGCGGCCAGCTCTGGTTCCGACGGAGAATGTGCCAGGACGCCATCGCTGCCATCGAGGACCACGTGGTCACCCGTCCGGATCCTGGCGCTCGCTCCGTGAAGCCCGACGACCGCCGGAACGCCGAGGCCGGCAGCGAGGATCGCGGTATGGGACGTGCGGCCGCCTCCCTCGATCGCCAGTCCGATGACGTGCCGTCGATCGAGTCCGGCGGCAGCGGAGGGTGATAACGAGGCGCAGATCAGGATGACATCCTCGCGCCGGCCGGCAAGGTCTTCCGGTCGCCGCCGGCCAGCGAGAATCGACTGAACCCGCGCCTCCACGTCCTCGATGTCGCCGTCTCTATCCCGGAGCTCCGCATCCTCGATCTGAGCGAAGACCTCCCGGAAGCGGGACAGCACGGAACGGAAAGCCCACCCGGCGTTGACCTGCTCTGCGCGGATGCGGGCGACTGTCTCCTTCAGCAGGGCCCGATCCTTGAGGATCAGTACCTGCGCCTCGAAGATCCTGGCGCAGGCTTCGCCCGCCTCTCGACGCACCCGAGTCCGCAATGCCCGGAGCTGCCGGATCCCCTCACCGACCGCCTCCCGGAAGCGCGTCACCTCGTCGGCCACACGGGCAGGATCGATCGCGCCACGGGCGACCTCGATGCCCGGGCCTTGGAGGACGAGGGCCGGACCGATCGCCACGCCGGGCGACACTCCAAGCCCCCGCAGGGTCTCCCCGCCCGTGATTCCCGGCACCGGCGTCACGCGTCTTCTCCAAAACGGGACGCGACGAGGTCGCAGAGCGCCTGCAGGGCGTCCTGCTCATCGGCCCCTTCCGCCGCGATCGTCAGCCGGGTGCCCTGCCGCCCCAAGAGCGCGAGGAGCCCGAGGATCGATTTCCCATCGGCGGTGTGCCCCTCGTGCGAGACCTCGATGTGGCTTCGGAAGCGGCCGGCCATCTGCACGAAGCGAGCCGCCGCGCGGGCGTGCAGACCGAGCGCGTTGACGATGGTCACCTCCTGGCGGATCAATCCGCCCCCCCGGTAGGATCCGGGTGCGCCTCGAGATACTCGGTCGCCAGGGTGATCGCCCGCCGCCCCTGGTCGCGGAGCATCGCCGCCGCCTCCTTGAGCGTCACGTGCGGGTCGAGATTGGCGAACTTGACCAGCATCGGCAGGTTCACGCCCGTGACGATCTCGATGCCGGGCCCCAGAAACGAGAGAGCCAGGTTGGTCGCCGTGCCGCCGAACATGTCGGTCAGGATGAGAATGCCTCCGTCCCCTCCAACCTCCTCGAGGGCCCGCTGAAGGGCGGTGCGCGCCTGTGCGAGGTCATCGTCCCAGCCGATCGACAGAGCCCGCACCCTCGGGGTCGCCGGGGTGACGATACGGGCCAGGGCCAGGGCCAGCTCAAACGCCAGGCCGCCATGTGTCACGACCAGCAGGCCCGGCTGGCCGGGCGAACCTTGCGCGTCGCTCATTCCTTCTCCAGATCCCGGTGGGATGACTTCACCCGGTACCCTAGCGCGCGCAGGGCGCGGCCGATCGCTTCCGCCATCGCCACGGAGCGATGCCGGCCCCCGGTGCACCCGACGGCAACCGTCAAGTAACTCTTCCCTTCCCGCAGGTACTTGGGGATCAGGAAGGTGAGGAGGTCGACGATGCGATGCTCGAAATCGCGATACTCCTCCATCCCCTCCAGGTAGGCGGTCACCTCCGGATCGAGGCCGCTCTTCCCTCGCAACGTATCGATGAAGAAGGGGTTCGGAAGGAAACGCGTGTCGAAACAGAGATCGGATTCCGCGGGGACTCCATGCTTGTACCCGAATGAGAGGATCGAGATCGACAGTGGCGAGGACCCGGGGCCGCTCCCGAAGTGCTCCTGGATGTAGCGTCGGAGCTGGTGCACGTTGAAGGCGCTGCTATCGATGATCAGGTCGGCGCGATCCCGGAGCGGGGCCAGCAGCTGGCGTTCGCGGCGTATCCCCTCTTCGAGCGTCCCGTGCTCCGCGAGCGGATGGGGTCTCCGGGTCTCCGAGAAGCGCCGGATCAGCGCCTCGTCGTCGGCCTCGAAGAAGAGCAGCCGGGCGCGGCGGCGCTCGTCCTTCCTGAGAGCGTCGAAGATGGCCGGGAAGTCGCCGAGAAAAGTTCCTTCCCGGACGTCGACCACCAGTGCGGCGCGCGGGATCTCCGTGCGATTGCGCGCACACAGGTCGGCGAACACCGGGATGAGGGCGACCGGGAGATTGTCCACGCAGAAGTAGCCCTGGTCCTCGAAGGCCCGGATGGCCAGGGTCTTGCCGGCGCCGGACAAGCCGGTGAGGACCACGATTTCGACGGGCGGCTGGGGCTCCCTGGTGCTGGTCGCGCTCACCGCTCGTTCCCCAGAGCCTCCCGGATCCGGCTGGCCAGCTCACGCGCGGGTTGGTATCCCTTGCGCTTGAGCAGGTAATGCCGGGCGGCGACTTCGAGAAGGACGGACAAATTGCGTCCCGGGCCGACCGGCATCTCGAGGAAGGGGAGCTGAACGCCGAGCAGCGTGTAGCTCTTGCTGTCGAGGCCAAGGCGGTCGTAATTCTTCCCGTCTTCCCAGCGGTCGAGATGGACCACCATCTCGACGTCCTTGCGCTCGCGCACCGCCGCGACACCATACAAATCCTTGATGTTGATGATGCCCAGGCCTCGAAGCTCCATGTGATAGCGACTCACCTCCGGCCCCGTACCGTTGAGGATGGTGCCGATCCTCTTCAGCGTGACCACGTCGTCCGTGACCAGCCGGTGGCCGCGCAGGACCAGCTCGAGGGCCGACTCGCTCTTGCCGATGCCACTCTCCCCGAGGATCAGCACGCCGACACCGTAGATGTCGATCAGCGTCCCATGGATGGTCAGGGAGGCGGCGAGGCGCTCCTCCAGGTGGCGGCGCAGGACATCGACCAGCGCCGCGGTCGATCGCGGTGTCGACAGGAGCGCGACGCCCGCGGTCTCGGCCACCTTGACCAGGTCGGCATGGGCGGCGGCGCCGTGCGTCAGGATGAAGCAGGCCACCTGGATCCCGGCGACCCGCTCCAGAACGGCACACCGTTGCTGAGAGGATAACTGCTCCAGGTAGGCCACCTCGCTCCGGCCGAGAACCTGGACCGTGCCGACCCGCAGAAGCTCGGGATGGCCCGCCAGCGCCAAACCCGGCTTCTGGATGACCGAGGCGAAGATGGGCCGGGTCAGCCCCGCGGTACCCGCCAGGAGCCTCAAGCCCAGATCGGACAGGGGTTCAGAGAGGAGATCACCCACCGGAACGGTGGGTCGGGGCGGTTCGCGCTGCTCCAACCTCGTCCTCCGCGCGCTCCCGGTGAAGCCGGAACTCGCGGGCATTCTAGGGGATGACTCCCGGGCTGTCAAGAAAACTGCCGAAACGCGGCCTGCCGCGGAGCGCGGAATAAACGGGGCGAAACCTCGATTGACCCTTTGCAGGGCCGGTGGTATCTTCACTAACAGACCGCGCGAAACGGCCCCCTGGCGGGCAGGAGAGCGAGCATGGCGTCGAAAAAGGTGGTGCATATCATCGGGACCGGCACCATCGGCGAGCCGCTGATTGGATTATTCGCCGACCGGAAGGATCAGCTGGGCTTCGATGAGGTGACGTTCCACAAACGAACTCCTCTGTTGACCGATAAGACCAAGGTCACGAGCTTGATACGTCGTGGCGCCCGACTGGCGTGTGACGACCCGTCCCGCAAGGGGTTCCGGGATCTGGGCATCGAGGCGGCCTACGAGCACCACGAGGCCCTCCGGCAGGCGACCGTCGTCATCGACTGCACCCCCTCTGACGTCGGGCTCCAGAACAAGAAGGAAATCTACGAAAAGTACGCCCACAATACCCTCGGCTTCATCGCCCAGGGCTCGGAGTTCGGGTTCGGCAAGATGTACGCGCGCGGCATCTCCGACCGGATCCTGCAGCACGGCGTCGACCAATTCATCCAGGTTGTGTCCTGCAACACCCATAATCTGGCCGTCCTCATCGACTTGATCGGCCTACGGGACGGCGCCGACAACATCGAATCGGGCCGGTTCCTTTGCATTCGCCGCGCCAACGACATCAGCCAGGATACTTCGTTCGTCCCCTCCCCTCAGGTCAACCGCCACAAGGACGAACGCTTCGGCACGCATCACGCCCGGGACGCCTGGCACCTGTTCAAGCAAAACGGCCACGATCTCAACCTGTTCTCGTCGGCCCTCAAGGTCAACAGCCAGTACATGCACGCGGTCCACTTCAACATTCGGGTCAAACGTCCGACTTCGGTGGACGTCATCCTCGACGCCCTGAAGAAGGACGACCGGATCGCTTTGACTCACAAGCAATCCGCGAACTCGGTCTTTTCCTTCGGCCGGGATTACGGGCATTACGGGCGCATCTTGAACCAGGCGGTCCTCGTCGTGCCCACCCTGACCGTCCACGATCGGCACGAGGTCGTCGGATTCTGCTTCACCCCGCAGGACGGCAACGCCCTGATCAGCAGTGTGGCCGCCGCCACCTGGTTCGTCTACCCGGAGTCGTACGAGTCGAAGCTGAACTGCCTGAAGGATTCGATCTTCGCGGAGGTCTAGGAGCAGGTCCGAGGATTGGTATGGGCCGCGCGGACGGAGCCTACCCTTCGTGCTTCTTCAGTACGATCGCCACGTTGGTCCCGCCGAACCCGAAGGAGTTGTTGAGAGCGTAGCGGACCTTCATCCGTCGCGCCTCGTTGGGGACGTAATCGAGGTCGCACTCCGGATCGGGCGTCACGTAGTTGATGGTCGGCGGCACGAGGTCGCTGTGCACCGCCATTGCGGTGATGGCCGTTTCGATCCCGCCTGCGCCCCCCAGCAGGTGACCCGTCATCGACTTGGTGCTGCTCACGGCCACCTTGCGTGCCCGCTCCCCGAAGACCGCTTTTAGAGCGCGGCTCTCCACGACGTCGCCCTGTGGTGTGGACGTGCCGTGCGCGTTCACGTAATCGATGGCGGAGGGGTCGATGCCGGCATGACGGATGGCGCTGCGCATGACGCGGATCGGCCCGTCCCCGTCCTCCGAGGGGGCCGACACATGGAACGCATCCCCGGAGAGGCCGTAGCCGACAACCTCGGCGTAGATCCGCGCGTTGCGGCGCATGGCATGGCCGAGCTCCTCGAGGATGACGATCCCGGCGCCCTCGCCGATCACGAAGCCGTCGCGATCCTTGTCGAATGGCCGCGAGGCGCGCTGGGGATCATCGTTGCGCGTCGACAAGGCTCGCATGGCCGCGAAACCGCCGACGCACAGAGGGGTGATGACGCCTTCAGCTCCCCCCGCGATCATCACGTCGGCATCGTCCCGCCGGATGATCTCGAACGCGTCGCCGATGGCGTGGGAGCCGGTGGCGCACGCCGTGCAACTCGCCTGATTGGGACCCTTCGCGCCGAAGCGGATCGACACCTGGCCCGCGGCCATGTTGACGATCAACCCGACGATGAAAAACGGGGAGATGCGCCGGGGACCTTCCTGCAGGAGCACTGCGTGCTGCCGTTCGATCGAGGGCAGCCCGCCGATCCCCGATCCGATGAACACCCCCACCCGCTCCGCTTCCCCCGGGGCGATCTCGAAGCTGGCGTCGCGCAGAGCGATCTCCGACGCCGCGAGCGCATAGAGGATGAACAGATCCATCTTCTTGACATCTTTCTTGGGAACCCAGTCTTCCGCCTGAAACCCCTTCACCTCCCCGGCGATCGTGCAGGCATACTCGCGTGCGTCAAAGCGGGTGATCGGACCGATTCCCGAGCGCCCCTGGATCAAGGCCTCCCAGTTTTCCCTGGTGCCGATCCCGAGAGGCGAAACCATCCCGAGCCCGGTGATGACGACCCTGCGACCCATGCGTCGCTCCTCCGCCGCGACCCTCAGGCGTGCGTCTGGATGTAGCGGACAGCGTCGCCGACCGAGTGGATCTTCTCGGCGTTCTCGTCGCTGATCTCGATCTTGAAGGCCTCCTCGAGAGCCATGACCAGCTCGACGGTGTCGAGCGAGTCCGCCCCGAGATCGTTGACGAACGAGGCCTCCATCGTCACTTCTTCGGGATCGACCCCCAGCTGCTCGACGATGATCCCCTTGACCTTGTCCTCGATACTCTGCGCCATCGTTGTTCCTCCCCTGCCGACCCCGGCCCGAGCCACCCCGGTCCGGTGGACCAGGTCCGGTGCTCGACGGGCCGATTATTGTTCGCGGCGTCCTACATGTAAAGACCACCGCTGATGTTGAGGACTTCTCCGGTGATGTAGGATGCTCCCGGACCCAGCAGAAACACGACCCCGGCGGCCACATCTTCGGGCGTACCGAGCCGCCCCAGGGGGATCTGGCCGGTCATCGCCTCGCGTGCCGTCGTGGTGATTGACCGCGTCATGTCGGTGTCGATGAAGCCGGGGGCGACGGCATTGACGGTGATCTGCCGGGAGGCCACCTCCCGCGCCAGCGCCTTGGTGAAGCCGATGAGACCCGCCTTCGCCGCACAGTAGTTCGCCTGCCCGGGATTCCCCATCAGGGCAACGACCGAGCTGATGTTCACGATTCGGCCGTAGTGCGCCTTGACCATCGCCGGCAGCGCCGCCCTGGTCACTTCGAACGCCCCGCCCAGGTTCACGAGCACGACCCGGTCCCAATCCTCTCGCTTCATCCGCAGCAGCAACCCGTCTCCCGTCACCCCGGCATTGTTGATCAGGTGATCGACGCGGCCGAACAACCCCAGAGCCTTCTCGACCCCCGGTCGGACCGAGGCGGGCTCGGCGAGATCAAACGGCACGACCTCGGCCCGCACGCCCCGGGAGGAGCACTCGGAGGCCACGCGATCGAGAGCCTGCCGGTTGCGCGCGGCGAGGACGAGGTCCGAGCCTCGTCCCGCGCAGGCCAGGGCCACGGCGCGCCCAATGCCGCGCGATGCTCCGGTCACGAGCGTCACGCGTCCGGCGAGATCCCGATCACCCGTCATGCTTCCTTCTCCCGAAGTGCCGCGAGCGCGGCGGCCGTCGCCATCAGGCTGGGGGGATCTTCGACGTTCAGCAGCGTCAATTCGGGCGCGATCCGCCGGGCCAGGCCGGTGAGGATCTTCCCGGGCCCGACCTCCACAAGAATCCGCACTCCGAGCGCCTGCATGGCGAGGATCGTCTCAACCCAGCGGACCGGACCCGTCACCTGTGTCACCAGCGCTTCCCGCAAGTCGGCGACGCGGCTGGTGGCGGTCGCCGTGCGGTTCGGCAGAACCGGAAAGGCGGGCTCCCTCATGGGCAGACGGGCGAGGTCGCCCGCCAGCCGCTCCTGCGCCGGCGCCATCAGGGCGCAGTGGAACGGGGCGCTCACCGGAAGGCGGATCACCTTACGAACTCCCCGGGCCCGCGCCAGAGCCGCAAGACGATCGACGGCCGCCGCCGTGCCTGCCACCACCGTCTGATCGGGCGCGTTCAGGTTTGCGGGGGAGAGAACCTCCCCGGCGGCCGCTTCGCGACAGAGATCGGCGACCTTCTCGAGTGGCGTGCCGAGCAGGGCCAGCATCGCCCCCTGCCCGACCGGGACGGCCTCCTGCATATATTCGCCGCGCCTCCGGACGGTACGCACCGCGTCCTCGATCTCGAGAGCCCCGGCCGCCACCAGCGCCGAGTATTCTCCAAGGGAATGGCCCGCGGCGCAGGCGACCGTCCCGGGAGCAAAGAGGCCGGGCGAAACCGCACGCAGAGCGGCGAGCAGCGCCAGGCTCGTGGTCAGAACGGCCGGCTGCGTGGTGGCGGTCAGCCTCAAGGCCTCCTCCGGTCCATCGAAGCAGGCGCGGCTGATGGCAAAACCCAATGCGGCATCGGCGCGCGCGAAGACCTCGCGCGCTTCGGGGAAGGAATCGTACGCCGACTTCCCCATGCCCGCGGCCTGGGAACCCTGGCCTGGAAAGATGAGCGCGAGCCGTCCCGGAGAAGTCACCATCGGCAGAGGGCCGCGCCCCAGGTGAGGCCGGTCCCGAAGGCCGCGCAGAGCAGATGGCTGCCGGACTTGAGCAGCCCGCGGCACGCCGCTTCATCGAGAGCGATTGGAATCGAAGCGGCCGACGTGTTGCCGACCCGGTCGATGTTCACGTAGACCTGATCCTCCCGCAGGCCGAGGCGGGTCCCCACGGCGTCGATGATCCGCCGGTTCGCCTGGTGGGGGATGAACAGGTCGATGTCCGAGGTCTCCAGGCCTTCCTGCTTCAGGACTTCGCGGGAGGTCTCCTCCATCGAGCGAACCGCCATCTTGAAGGTCTCGTTCCCCTTCATCCGGATGTAATGGCGCCGTTCCGCCACGGTGCGCTCCGAAGCCGGCTCGCGCGTGCCGCCGGCCGGAACATAGATGTAATCCGCCATGCTCCCATCGGCGTGCAGCGCCGTCGCGAGGACGCCGGATGGACCTTCGCCTGCCGTCAACACCACGGCTCCGGCCCCGTCCCCGAACAGGACGCAGGTCGTCCGATCGGTCCAGTCGACATATTTCGACAGCACCTCGGCCCCGATCAGCAGGACGCGCTCGTAGCCGCCCGTCGTCAGAAACCGATCGGCGACGGCCAGTCCATAGAGAAAGCCGGAACAGCCCGCCGACATATCGAAAGCGGCCGCCTGGCGTGCACCGAGCTGATGCTGAATGAGGCAGGAGGTCGCCGGGATCGGCACGTCGGGAGTGACCGTGGCGCAGATCACTAGGTCGAGGTCGGAAGCCTTCACGCCGGCGGCACGCAGCGCCTCCTCGGCGGCGCGAGTGGCAAAGAGCGACATCGGCTCGGACGCGGACGCGACATGGCGCTCGCGGATCCCGGTTCGAGATCGAATCCATTCGTCCGACGTATCGACCATATGCTCGAGGTCGGCATTGGTCAAAACCTTGTCGGGAAGAGATGACCCCGTGCCGCGAATGACCGCTCGACGACCGCTGCGCCCCATCTCAGTCGCCCGCGGGCAGCGCCGTCGCGCCCGCGCCGGGTCCCGCAGCGACACGTGGCGCCAGAGCCGCGATTTCGTCCTGGATCCGATCGTTGACCCGGTTGCGGTGAAAATCGATCGCCACGCGCACGGCATTCTTGATGGCCCGCGCCGAAGACCCCCCGTGACAGATGATGGCCGCCCCACGGACTCCCAGGAGCGGGACTCCGCCGTACTCGGCGTAGTCGACCTTCCTCCGGAAGGCGCGGAAGGCCGGGCGCGCCAGGAGATAACCGAGCTTCGCGCGAAAGGATTTGCGGATCTCTTCCTTCAGGAAATGGACGATGGCGTCCGCGGCGCTTTCCACCGCCTTGAGCGATACGTTGCCGATGAACCCGTCGCACACGATGACGTCGGCCTTGCCGTTGAAGATGTCACGCCCCTCGACGTTTCCGATGAAGTTCAGGGGCGTCTCCTTCAAGACCCGGAATGCCTCCCGGGTCAGCTCATTACCCTTGCTGTCCTCTTCGCCGATGCTCATCAGGCCGACTCGCGGCGCCGGCACCCCGAGGACTTCGCGCGCATAGAGATGCCCCATGATGGCGAACTGCACTAGATGCTCGGGGCGGCAGTCGATGTTGGCGCCGACGTCGAGCCACACCGAAGGGCCGGTGAGATTGGGAACCACGGCGCAGAGCGCGGGGCGCTCCACGCCTTCCAGGACCCCGCAGATCATCTTCGCGGTGGTCATCACGGCGCCGGTGTTGCCGGCGCTGACGACGCCCTGCGCGCGCCCCTCGCGGACCAGCAGGGCTGCCACGCGGAGGGAGGAATCCTTCTTGCGCCGGAAGGCGGTCACCGGGGATTCATGCATCTCCACCACCTCGGTGGCGTTCACGACCTCGATCGACAGACCCCGGGGACGGTGTTTCCCGAGCTCCCGCTCGATCTCCTCTGTCCTGCCGACGAGAAGAATCCGCACGCCGTACTCACGCGCAGCGAGAACGGCTCCCGCCACGGGATGAGTCGGTGCGAAATCCCCGCCCATGGCGTCGACCGCGATGGTGGTCTCCATGCGACGTCCCTTCTCCGGGGATCGGGCGGCCCAGTGCCGCGGTCACGGCGTAAAGCGCCGACCCACGAGGTCGACGCTCGCAGAAGAAGGTCGGGACCTCGGCCTGGCCCTCACGCCAGGTCTAGACCTCACCCACCTCGATGACTTCTCTCCCCTTGTACTGGCCGCAATGCGGACAGACCCTGTGGGGCAGCCTGTCTTCTTTGCAATTCGGGCACTTGGAGAGCGCCGGTCGACTAAGGCTGTCGTGGGCCCGCCGCTTGTCGCGGCGGGCACGCGAGTGACGTCGTTTCGGATTGGGCATCGGATGTGTCCTACCTGTCTAGAGAAGCTTCTTCAGGGCGAGGAAGCGGGGATCCTCGTCCCGCTCCTTCGGGCACCCGCAGGTCCCGTGGTTGAGATTCGTGCCGCAGCGCGGGCAGAGCCCGTGACAATCTGGGCGGCAGAGCGACTTGAGAGGCAACCCCAGGTAAATCTGCTCCCGCAGGAGTGCGTCCAAGTCCACCCGTACGCCGTCGTAATGGGTCAGAGTGATGCTCTCCTCATTGACCCGGCTCTCCCGTCGCATCGGGCCTTCTGGAGCGGTCGTGTACATTAGGTTGAAATGAAGATCCAGCGGCAGCGGGTAGGCCTCGAGGCAGCGGCTGCATGGAAGCGTCGCCTCCGTCTCGATGTCGCCCGTGAACGCCAAACCGCCGGAATCACGCAACAGGTCGCCGGTCAGGTGCGTCCTGCCGACCTTGACCACCTCGCCTCCTTCGACGGGAAGGGGGAGAAGCGTCTCGATCCACCTGTCAACGCCCAGGCCCTCTGGACCTATCTCCTTTGTTTCTATGAATATGCCCATCACACCCTGACCGAGGGCGCATTATAGCACGGGTCGAGCGTCTGTCAACGCTGCGGAGGGATGCCCGTGAGAGCCTGTCCGGCGTTCCGGACGGGGCCTAATCTTTGGCCTGAGGGAGATCTTTGAGGGCCTCGAGGGCTTGCGCGTGTGACGGGAGAAGTTCGACAGCCTTCTCATACTGCTTTCTTGCCTTGGCGATCAGACCGTGTGAGCGGTAGAAGTCACCCAGCGCGACGGCATGTCCCGGGCTGAATGGTTCGAGTTCGGCGGCGCGGACCAGCGCACCTTCGGCCCGCTTCTGCCAGCGGTAGTCGGGGTTCCGCGAAAGCGCCTGGCCGAGCAGGCTGTAAACTCCGGCGATCTTATCGCTGTGGCTGGAAGCGAACTCGCAGTACCTGATGCAGTTGAAGTAATCGCCGATCTTCCAGTAGTCGCGGGCCTTGGCCAGAAACTGCTCCGCAAGCCGCGTATGTTCTTCTTCGTCCGACTGCCTGGCCGTCTTCGAGAGCTCCTTCCGCAACGCCAGCTGCTCGAGGTTCAGATTGACCATCCGATCGCCGCCGCTCCCGGTGGGGCGGGCCGCTCCCAGCTTCTCCGCGCCCACGGCCACATAGGCCTCGACGAGCCGGGCCTCGATGATCTGCAGCTCCTCGCGCAGGTCGGCCTGGACCTTTTTCAGGAACCGGGACGGCGCGAAACGCTCTTTCAGCCCCTGATAGGAGGCCTTGATCTGGTCGGGCGTGGCCTCGTTGCCGATACCCAGCACCTCGGCAGGGGTCCCATCGCGAGCCTTCCTGTAGAAATCGCGGATCTCCGAGCTCTCACGCTCCTCGCGCCGACGTTTTTCCTCTTCACCCCGCAGGAGGTCGGCGCAGCTCAAGGGCCCTGATGCGACCGGAGGCACGAACTGGACCAGGCCGAGGATCAGGAGACCGAAGACGAACCTGGCTGCGGGCTCCTCCTCGGCCGGAGGAACCTGGCTCATTATGTCGCGCACCCTGGCCTGACCGTCGATCCGTGACACGAGGAATCCCTCGACGGGGGTCAGGCTGAGCTGATCGAAGGGGAGGTAGAGCTGCTCCGAAAGCCGCAACGCTCGATCCTGGCGCTGCAGCACCTCCCGGATCGGCTCGAATCCGGCCATCGACCGAAGGGCACGGATGATTAATTCGAAGCTGACCACGACATTCGTCGTTGCCGGCCCCGTCGAGGCGGGGCCTTCCTCGAAGCGGTACTCGAGAGACTCCCAGCGGAACACGCCGGTGAGCACCTGCTGCGCCAGTTCACGCCCCGCCTTCCCAAGTTCCTCCCCCGAAAGCCGTCCGCTTTGCACGAGGACCTCGGAACACTGCTCGTCGTCCAGCCCTTTGAGGGTCTCCGCCTGTTCCGCCCGCAGCACACCTCGTTGGACGAGGAAGGGCACCAGCTTCTCATCGTCCAGAGACGAGGTAACGCCGAGGATCATGCCCCGGTCCAGCCGGACTCTCTTCTCCACCCCGCTCCGTCCGAGGATGAGAGTGCCGTTGCGCTCGTCGAGATAGAGGTCGCGGATCAGCTCGGCGAGCGCGGGCGGAGAGCAGAAGCCCCGGAGAACCGGAGAGGGCGTCGATGCAGCGGCTTCCGAGGACACAAGCGGCTCCTTGGGGTCACCAGAACCCCCATCGCAACATAAGCTTGGGTTCCGCAGGCGTCAAGCCGCGGACACGCCGGCCGAGGCCGTCGCCCCGCCCGGGACCGACTCGCCGTCGGACGCTCGCAGAGGCAGGGCCACAAAGACCGTGGTGCCTTGCCCCGCCCGACTCTTCACCCAGATCCGGCCTCGGTGCGATTGGACGGCGAGCTTGCAGAAGGTCAGGCCCAGCCCCGAGTCGTACATCCTCCGGCGACCGGACATCGAGTCTCCCGCAACGAATTTTTCGAAAATGAAGGGCAGCAGATCTTCGGGGATGCCCTCTCCCGTGTCCTCCACCGTAAGGACGAGGTCGTCCCCATCCTGTCGTGCATCCACCACGACCTGACCATCGCTCGGAGTGTGCTTGAAAGCGTTATTCAAGAGGTTGGCAACGATCCGACCCACCAGCTCGCGATCAGCGCGCACCATCGGGAGATCCGTGCTGACCCGGTTTTCCAGCCGGATTCGGTCACGGGCGCTCAAACTCGTGAGGTCGGCGACGTTCTCCTGCACGACATCGTGCAGTGAAACCGGTTCGAGGTGGATCGGCATCTTCTGCTCCTCGAGCTTGCCGATGTCGAGGATGTTCAGGATCATGCGCATCAGCTGTCGTGAGCTCTCCTGCGTCCGAGACAGGAGCTCCTCCAGTCGTCCCTCGGTCATCTGCGGGCGCTGCAGTTGCATGAGCTGAATGTTGCCCATGATCCCTGCCAGCGGGTTCTTGAGATCATGAACGACCATCTGCGTCATCGATTCCTTGAACCCCTGCATGCGAACCAGCTCCTGGTTGCGTTCCTCCAGCTGGCGCTTGTGTCGCTCGACCTCATCCTGCAGCGACTTGACACGAAGCGTGGCGCGGACTTTTGCGAGCAGCTCGACCTTGTTGATCGGCTTGCTGAGAAAATCGTCGGCGCCGATCTCCAGAGCCTGCACCTTGTCTTCGAGAGCGTTCAAGGCGGTGACCATGATGATCGGCAGGAGCCGCGTCTCGTAGCGCCCTTTCAGGCGCTGGCAGACCTCGAACCCGCTCATCTTGGGCATCATGACGTCGAGGAGCACGAGGTCGGGTTTTTCCGAATCCACGAGGCGGAGCGCTTCCTCCCCGTCAAACGCCTTTGACACGACATAGCCGTTGCTGCGGAGAATCGACTCCATCAGGCGCACGTTGCGCTGATCGTCATCGACGACCAGGATCGGTGTCGGGCGCGGAACCTCAAGCTCGGGCATCACGATCCTCCGTCATCCCCGCGCGGTGGCCAGAGTCCGGCCGCGCAGGTAGCTCGCGATCTGCCCCGGGAACAAGGCGATGTCGATCGGCTTGGGAATGTAGCCGATGCAGCCCGCTTCGCGGGCGCGCTCCTCGTCCCCACGCATGGCGTGGGCGGTCAAGGCCACGATTGGAATCCCCCGCCTTTCGGGATCCTCCCGGAGCAAACGCACCACCTGCAGCCCGTCCATGCCGGGCAGCTGGATGTCCATCAATATGAGGTCCGGATGAACGAACTTCAAGGCGTCCAACGCTTCTTCGCCCGTGGCCGACTCGATGACCCGGTAACCGTGTCCCTTCAGGAGACCGGCGACGAGCCTCAGGTTGATGGGATTATCCTCGACGATCAGGATTAGGTCACCGGGGGGATCCGCACCGATCGAGTCTTCGGGAGACTCCGAAGCCGCGGGGCCTGGCTGCCGCGACGGCGCTTCCGCCGCCCCCGGGGGCTCGACCGCTTCGACCTCGACCAGGGGAAGAGCCGGGATGGTGAACCGGAAGGTACTCCCCTCTCCGAACACGCTCGTCAGCTCGACCCGCCCTCCATGCATCCCGACGAATTTCTTCACGAGCGTGAGGCCGAGCCCGGTTCCCTGATACTTCCGCGCGTAGGAGGCGTCGACCTGCGTGAAGGCCTGGAAAATGCGGTCCCGATCCTCGTCCTTGATGCCGATACCGGTGTCGCTGACCGCAATGGCGCAGCCGTTCTCCGCGCGGGTGGCGCGCAACACCACCTTGCCCCCCTCCGGGGTGAATTTCACCGCGTTGCTCAAGAGGTTGTACATGATCTGCTTGAGCTTGCTACGGTCGGCGTGCATCTCGATCCCCTGGTCTTCAAGATCTGCGACCAGCTCGATGTGCTTCCGGCCTGCCTCCACGCGCAGCAACGCCACCGCTTCGTCGACCACCGGAGCGAGCTCGAACTCCTCGAGCGCCAGCTTCATCTTGCCAGCTTCGATCTTCGACAGATCGAGAATGTCGTTGATCAGCTCGAGCAAGTGCCGGCCGCTGCTGAGAATGTCGGAGACATGGTCTCGTTGCTCTTCCGTCAGCGTGCCGACGCTCCGATCCAGAAGAAGCTCGGAGAACCCGATGATCGCATTCAAGGGCGTTCGCAGCTCGTGGCTCATGTTCGCCAGGAACTCGCTCTTCAGGGAGTTCGCGCGCTGCAGCTCGCGATTCGACTCCTGCAGCTTCTGATTCACCACCTCCAGCTCCTGGGTGCGCTCCTTGACCTTGCGCTCCAGGTCGGCGTTCATCCGCTCGATATCCTCAAGATGCTCCTTCTTCTCCTCCAGCTTATCGATGTAGAGCTTGTAGGAGTAGTAGATCAGGACGCAGAACGGCAGCGAAAGAACGAAGGAGTAGATGCCGAAGCGTTCGAGGAAGTAAGACATCCCCAGGGCAAGCGAGCCGCCCGCGAAAAATGAGGGGGCCGACCATAAGAAGTTCTCGTGCCATACCGCGAAGATCTTCTGATGGTTGGCGAACGCGACGACCCCCGAAATGCTGAAGGTGTTCACCAGGTAGAACGTGAGCGTCGCCATCATGAGCGCGAACAAAGGGTTCTCCGCGATCGGACCCGGGCCCGCCCCGCCGAGCCCCGCATAAACGGCGCAGGTCGCCCACGTCGTCACCACAATCGAGCTGATGTTGAAGATCGCCCGGTGCAGCTCCATGCGCGGCGCCCGCAGAAAGCACAGGCTCGCGAAGCAGATCACGGCGATCAGCAGCGCCTGAGGCGTTCCGAGGAGGATCATGGTCGCCAGGATGAAGGGGTGGGCGATCGACATCTCGACCCGCATCCCGAGATGAACGGTGTGGGGCGCCATGACCGCCCCGATCAGGGCGAGCATGAGCAGCTCGGTCGTGAGATGGAACGAGCCGGGGTGCAGGTTCAGAGCGAGGATGATCAGGGCGGCGACCCACGTCGCCACGACGTAGATCCTGGTCGACCGGTTGAGACTCTTCATTCGTTTCTCCGGTCCCGGCCGGACCGCCTCAATTCATCGATTCCCCGCGAGCGATCTCGTATCTCTTCAGCTTGCTGTACAGGCTGCTGCGATTGATGCCCAGGACTGAGGCCGCCAGCTTCTTGTTCCAGTTGCACTCCGCGAGCGTCTTAAGGATGTACAGTCGCTCGTTCTCGTGCAGGGACAACTTGACTTCGGCGCCCGCGATCGATCCATCTCTGAGGTTGGACGGCAAGTCGCTCAGATCGATCAGGTCCCCCTTCGCCAGGACGACGGTGCGCTCCACGACGTTTTCGAGCTCGCGGATGTTCCAGGCCACGAATAGCGGGTCATCGCCTCCATCGCCGCCGACGAGAATCCCCTCATCGGCTTGCCGACTTTCTTGGCGACCGTCTCCAGGAACTCCATCCCCAGCGTTGGAATGTCCTCCACCCGCTCCCGCAGCGGCGGGATGTGGATCGGGATCACATGGAGCCTGTAGAACAGGTCGTTACGGAAGCTGCCTTTTTCCATGCCCTCCTGCAGGTTCTTGTTGGTGGCCGCGATGACCCGAACATCCACCTCGAGCGTCTCCTCGCCGCCCACCCGCTCGAATCGCCGCTCCTGGAGGAAGCGCAGCAGCATGAGCTGAGTGGCGGGCGTCAGGTCGCCGATCTCGTCGAGGAAGATGGTGCCCCCGTCCGCCAGCTCGAAGCGGCCCTTCTTCTGCCTGAGGGCGCCGGTAAAGGATCCCTTTTCATGGCCGAAGAGCTCTGAATTCAGGATCCCCTCGGAATAGACCGAACAGTTGGCCTCCACGAAAGGACGTTCGGCCCGCAGGGAGTTGTAGTGCAGGATGCGCGCCAGGAGTCCTTTGCCGGTGCCGCTCTCTCCCATGATCAGGACGGTCGAATCGGTGCTCGTGACCTCCTGGAGGAGATCGTGGATCTGTTTCATCTTCGGGCTCTTGCCGAGGATGGTGTTGAAGGCGTACTGATTCTGGAGGTTGCGACGCAACTCCAGATTCTTGACTTTTTCCGTCTGCAGCTCCTCCGTCGCGCGGCGGCGCTCATGTCCGAGCTGCCGGATCTGGGCCGCCTTGTCGGCCAGGCCGAGCAGTTCCTCCTCGCGGATCGGCTTGCGCAGGAAGTCATAGGCGCCGCTGCGCAGCGCCTGGATGGTCGCTTCGACGCCTGGAGCGGACGCCAGGATCGCCACCGGAGTCTCGGGGGCGACCGCTTTGATCCGCTTCAGAAGATCGACTCCCCCGGGATCGGGGAGGTCGAGATCGACAATGGCCAGGTCGAACGGCTGGGTGCGAACGCGCTCGAGGGCCTCAGCGCCGCGCTCCACGGCGACGAGACGGTGGCCGGCTTGCGTCAGGACACCGGTCGCCCAACGCACGAATTCAGCATCGTCCTCGGCGAGAAGGATCTGGGCCTTTCGGTTCATACCTCACCCCCCAGGGTCATGGTGTCCAGAAAGGCAGCAAGAACCGTTCCAAGGGGGCTGCCAGGGACGCGTCGCGGAAAGTCCCTAGTGTCCTGGACTTGTGCGCTTACGAAAGGGTGATCGCCGCCGCGTGTAGGAAATTGCGACAAAATTGGCAGCGGGGGTGACGGGAAACGTAAGGCCGGGGCCAGGGTCGGCCACTCACGACCGCGCTTCGAGGGTCAGGTCCGGATTAAGGACACAATCCGTGTCAGGTCGTCGACGGAAAAATCGTAGTGATCACTTTCACCCTTCCGGTAGGGGCTCAGGCTCACGGGCCTCTCGATGCGCACCGTCGTCATCCCGAGCGCACCCGCGCCGTCGAGCTCCCCGCCGTTGCCGTCTCCCACGAATAGACAATCCTCGGGTGCAACACCGATCGATCGGCAGGCAGCCTGATAGATCGCGGGGTGCGGTTTGACGACCCCCACCTGGAAGGAGAAGACGACTTGATCGAAAAAGGGGGCGAGGCCCAGCCACTCGCAGACCAGCGCGCCGGTCGAGGATGCATTGCTCACGAGCGCCATCTTGAGGCCCGGCAAGGCGCGCACGGCCTCGAGCGCCGGCCGGGCATCCGCGTGAAGCGACGTTCCGGATCGCAGGGCTCGCACCTCCAGTTCCTCCACCCTTTTGATGGTGCCCTCATCGGGACGCACGCCGAGCTCGGCGGAAACGCTCCGGATTCGAGATGCGACGTCTGGCAGGATGCCCGTCTGGGACCGATCCCCGGCGGCGATCCAGACCCGGAGATAGGCTTCGGGATTGACTCCTAGAAGCCTCGCCGACTCTGCCTTTCCAGAAAGGTAAATGGCCTCGTCGATGCGGCACAGGGTGTCGAACAAATCAAACAGGATCGCCCTGTGCGGCCTGGCTCGCTGCATGCCCCCTCCTTTGCGAGAGGCATGTTGTCCGCGGCCGACTCGGCTGTCAATCCCGCAGCCGACATGGAGCCACTCCATCTCCCAGGACGTCAGCCTGCGCCCCTACCGGATCCTCCGCTCCCTCGTGCTATATTGGCCCGCGTGTGCGTGGTTGGCCATTATTTCGCGATGCGGCGCCGGCGGCTCTGTGCGGTGGTCGCTTTCACCGTGGGCCTGGCGCTGCCCACGCTCGACGCCGCTGCGGATTCCTCACCGGTGGCGGAGCGAATCGATTCGGGACTCCTTTCCCTTCACCAGGGCCTCTACGGCCGGGCCGAGGGAATCTTCCAGTCCGCGGCCCTGGCGGCGCCGGATGATCCCGAGCCCCAGCTCTTCATCGCCTTCGACCGCTGGTGGCGCATCCTGCTCGAGGAGCGGGGCGGCCGTGAGAACGATGCCTCGTTCGATGCCGCGGTCGACGCAGCCATCGGACTCGCCGACGCGCGATTGGCAACGGCACCGGACGATCCTCGCCCCATGGCCGCCGCCGGCGCAGCCAGAATCCTGCGCTCGCACATGGAAGCGATGCACCACAACTACTTTCGCGCGGCTCAAGAGGCCCGTCGTGGCAAGAAGATCCTCGAAGCGGCCCTCAAACGCGATCCGACCGCGAACCCGGCCCTGTTCGCCCTCGGGGCGCTGAACTACTTCGCCGACAAGGTCCCCGCCATCGTGAAAGGGCTGCGCGCCCTGCTGTTCCTTCCTGGTGGAGACGCCGAGCTGGGCCTGACGCAGCTCAAGACCGTCGCCTCCTCGAGCGGCCCGTTTCGCACCGATGCGCGCCTCCTCCTGGCCATCCTCCGGGGCAGCCGGGAGGAGGCTTGTTTCGAGGAATCGATCCAGGCCCTGCGGGAGACGCTGGGTGAGAATGCGGGCTCGCCTCTCATCCTGGGCTCGATCGGCGAGATCCAGATGCGCATGGGGGATTATCCGGCGGCCGCGGCCAGCTTCGATGAGGCTCTGGGCTCCGCCGGGGGCGAGGATCTCGATCGGGCGCGCCAGCGTCGCTTTCTCCGCCCCGCTCTGGCCGAGGCGCTGGCGGCCGACTGGCGTCTGGAGCGCGCCGCCGAGATCCTGCGCCAAGCCGATGCCGATCCGGGACCGATGTCGCAAGCGGCCCGCCGGGCACGCGGCAGGGTGGAACGCGACCTCGATTCCAGGCGGGAGAGCGCCCCGCCGGTGGTGCTGCGCGCCCTCGAAGCCGGTCACCGGACGGAGGCGATCGAGTCCTTGAATGACGCGATCGCCGCGACCCCGGACAGGGCGTCGATGCTCTTCCTGCGCGGCCACCTGTTTTTTCTGGAGGGACAGCGCATCCAGGCGCAGGCTGACCTGGAAGCTGCGGATCGGCTGGCCTCCGATCCTCCCGCCTGGATGGAAGGCTGGACGCAGATCGATCTGGGTCTCATCGCCAGGCAATCGGGCCACGAGCGGGCGGCGCGATCCCACTTCCACCGGGCGAGCGAGGTCCGGAGCTTCCGGTCGGACGATCGCGGAGTCCTGGAGATGAATGCGGGAGCTGCGCGCAACCCGGTCTGCGGCCCCTGAGGTGCGAAGGGTCTCAGCGCTTCAAAGCCCGCAGCACGCGATCAACATAGAGGATGGTCTCGCGGAAGGGCGGAATGCCGCTGAAACGCTCCACCGCCTCCTCGCCGGCATTGTAGGCGGCCAGGGCCAGACGTCTCTGGCCGCTGTAGCGGCCGAGCAACTCCTTGAGGTAGCGCACGCCGCCATCGATGTTCTCACTCGGATCGTAAGGATCCCCGACGGCAAAACGCGCCGCGGTCTTGGGCATCAGTTGCATCAGACCGATCGCACCACGCGGCGAGACCGCACGGCTGTCGTATCGGGATTCGACCTCGATCACCGCGAGCACCAGCCGCTCCTCGACCGCATATTTTCGGGCGATCTGGGCCGCCAGGCTCTCGATGTCGGCGCGACCAGGAATGGCATCAGAGGTGAGGGGCCCGGGGTGCGCACCGAGGGTCAGGGGACGACCTGCCGGCATGGCCGGACCGGGCACGACGGGCGGCGCCGGCATCTCCGCAGCCGGCCTGGTCTCGGCAGGTATCGGCTCGGTCGCCATGGCCGTACCCTCGACCACCCGTCTTTCCTGGACGCTGTCCTTCTGGACTGACAGCACCTGGCGGTTGTCGAGCGACAGCTCTCCCCCGCCTTCGATCATGAGGACGATTCGCTCGCCTTCGAGGCGGTACCCCGACACCGCGATCGTTCTGCCATTGCGGAGGTGGGCCATGTCGGCCCATGCCGCGGGGGCGAGGCACACCGCAACCCCAGGCACCAGGAGGGCCAGTCGGCGGAACGGGAGTCGTCGCGAAGGCCGCATTGGCCTGAAGTATACGGTGAGCCCCCCCTTCAAGCAATGCCTGCCTGCGTCAACGCCGGCGGAACTCCTTCTCGAGCTGTGCGAGCGTGAGACGGAGCAGGACGGGACGGCCGTGCGGACAGGTCATCGGACTCGCCGTCCGCATCAGGTCGTCCACGATCCGCTGCATTTCCTCCGGACCCAGCGCGTGACGGGCGGTGACCGCCGCGTGGCAGGCCGCCGTGGCGACCAGCCGATGCGTCAACCGTTCGACTCCTTCGCTCTTTTCCCATTCCAGGGTTTCGTCGAGCAGCTCGCGGACCAGCCGGCCGACGGCGGCGACCGGCACCAGCGCGGGCACCTCATCGATCCGAAGCACTCCCTCCCCGAACCTGACGACCCCGAACCCGAGGGCCTGAAGCGCCCCGGCCGCGTCCCCGAAGGCCACACATTGGGCCGCCGTCACCTCGGGCGTCAGTGGGAAGAGCAGCCTCTGCCGCTCCACCTGCCCCCGTCGTGCCTGGCCGATCAGCTTGTCGTAGAGAACGCGCTCGTGAGCGGCATGCTGGTCGAGGATGAGCAACCCCTCCGGAGAGGATGCCAGGATATAGGACTCAAGGAACTGCGCCAGCGGCGCGATCGGGATCGTGTCCAGGAGGGGAGCCAGCGCCTCGCTCGGACCCGTCTCGTCGCCCCGGCGCCGGGCCGCTGCCTCGGAGACCGGAACCTCCGTCGATCCTCGATCCGGCGAGGAGGGCCAGGGGTAGCCGGACTCGCCCGGAGAAGCCTCCATGACGGCATGCGGAGCTTCCGCCAGGCGCGGAAAAACCCGGGAGTCCTGGAGTGCTTTTAGGAGGGACTCCCGCACCAGGTCGTGGATCGCGCCGGGCTTCAGGAAGCGAACCTCAGTCTTTGCCGGATGCACGTTGACATCGACCTGGTCCGGAGGCACTTCCAGGAACAGATAGACCACCGGATAGCGCCCACGCGGCAGGAGCGTCGCATATGCCGCCTGGACCGCATGCGCGATGCGCCGGTCGCGCACCGGTCGCGCGTTCACATACAAGCGCACCTCGCGCCCCGTCGAACGGTGCAGGGAGGGCGAGGAAGCGAGTCCATGGAGCCGAATCCCGCCCAGGCGGCCCTCGACCGACAGGAGCGAAGCCGACGCGCCGGGGCCGAGGATTTGTGCCACTCGTTCCCGGGCCGAGGGCACCGGTCCCCAGGAGGCCAGGTCGCGCCCTTCGCTCGTCAGCCGGAAGCCGATGGCCGGTTGCGCCGCCGCCAGCGCAGCCACCAGGTCGGCGATTCGAGTGGTTTCGCTTGCGGCGGAGCGCAGGAATTTGCGACGCGCCGGGGCGTTGTAGAAGAGCGCCTCCACCTCGACGGTCGTCCCGCGAGGGTGGGCGGCCGGCATCGAACGCGTCACCTCTCCCCCGGCGATCTCCAGACGCATTCCGCCCGCGTCGCCTCCGGGTGACGTGGTCAGGACGAGACGCGACACCGAGGCGATCGACGGCAGCGCTTCGCCGCGAAACCCGAAGCTGGTGATCTCCAGCAGGTCGTCCGCGGAGCGGAGTTTGCTCGTGGCGTGCCGCTCGACCGCCAGCAACGCATCGTCCCGCTCCATGCCGCATCCATCGTCGGCCACCCGGATCAGGTCCGCGCCGCCGCCCCGGATGTCGATCCCGATTCGCGAGGCTCCGGCGTCGAGGGAGTTCTCGAGCAGCTCCTTGACGACGGAGGCCGGTCTCTCGACCACTTCGCCCGCTGCGATCTGATTCGCGACCTGAGACGCCAGAACCCGGATCAGGCCCATCGGCGCGGCCTTCCTGAACAGACGGGAGACATCGGCTTCTAGGCCCCCTCGACGTGCAGACGCTTCTTGCCGCGCGAATCGGTAATGCAATAACGCTCCACCGTCGGGAGCGTCTTTTCCAGCTTCGCGACGTGACAGATCGCATCACCCGGGTTGACCATCGGCACGGTGGTCGTTCCGATGATCAGCCCGTTCAACGGAGAGCGGACGACCGACACCTCCCGGCCAAACGGGTTGGTGATCGAGGCGATCTCCTCCCCGGCGTAGATCAGCTCTCCCGGCCGCACCAGGACGTCGGCGATCCCCCCGCGCGGAGCCCGCACCCACTCCGATGTTTTCACCACGACCTGGAAGCGGGCCGCCTTGGGGGGGCCCTCCGTCATGCGGAGGCCGGCCAGGATGCTGTGGATCCCGGCCACGCCGCGGGCCACCAGGTTTCTCTGGAACCGGAAGGTCTCCCCCGCTTCGAAGATGATGGTGGGGATGCCGGCATGGGTCGCCGCCGCCCGCAGCGTCCCGGGCACTCCGCGCGAGTCGATGATGATCTCGATGCCGAAGGCCCGCGCCATCTTGCGGACCTGAGCATCGGACATTTCGGCACGGACGTGGGGTAGATTGGTCCGGCCGACGCTGGCGGTATGCAGGTCGACGCCGCAGGTTGCCCGTGAGACGATCTCCGTGAACAGCGTATGGGCGATGCGCGCCGCCGCGTTCCCCTCGGGATGCCCGGGGAAATAGCGGTTGAGATCGCGGCGCCCCGGGAGGTAGCGGCTGTGGCTAAGGAAGCCGGCGCGGTTGGCCACCGGCACGCAGATCAGCGTCCCTCGCAGCCGCCCCGGGTCGATCCCGGTCATCACCCTCCGGACGATCTCCACGCCGTTCAGCTCGTCGCCGTGGATCGCGGCCGTCAGGAAGAGCGACGGACCCGAGCGGTGCCCGCGGACTACGGTCACCGGTACGTTGACCGGCGTGGCCGTGTAGTACTCGCTGACCTTCAGGAAGATCTGCTCGGTGGTGCCCCGCCTGATGGCCCGGCCCCCGAGGCGCAGCATGGGTGGCACGTCAGTCCCCCACCGGCGCGACGGCGCCCGCCAGCCGGCGGGCCCGCTGCCGCCGCCGCGCGAAGGAGACCGCATACTCGATGATGGCCGACGCGACATCAAACCCGCTGCAGCGCTCGAGACCCTCGAACCCCGGCGTCGAGTTGATCTCCATGACTTTCGGGCCGTCGCGCGACTCAAGCATGTCGACGCCCGCGAGCTGCAGCCCCATGACCCGGGTCGCCCTCAGGGCAGCGGCCTTGTAGGCTTCGGGAAGCTCGACCATCACCCCGGTGCCGCCGCGATGCACGTTGGAACGGAACTCGCCCACGCGCGCCTGGCGCCGCATCGCGGCCACGACTCGCTTGCCGACCACAAGGGCACGGACATCACGCCCCTCCGACTCCTCGATGAATTCCTGGATGAGGATCGTCATCCCCAGGCTCCAGAAGGTCTCCAGGACCTGTTGCATCATCTGCTCCGTCTCGGCCAGGATCACGCCGATCCCCTGGGTTCCGCGCAGGAGCTTGAGGATGGCCGGCGGTCCGCCGACAATCTCGAGCGCCGCTTTCACTTGAGAGGGATGCCGCGCCATGACCGTCTTGGGGATGTCCAGGCCGGCCCGGGCGAGGAGCTGCAACGATCGAAGCTTGTCCCGGGAGCGCGCGATCGGTTGGGATTTGTTCACCAGGGGCACGCCCTGCATGTCGAACTGGTTCACCACCGCCAGGCCCCGCTCCGTGATCGACGCTCCGATCCTCGGCAGCACCACGTCGATCTCCGGCAACCGCCGCCCAAGGCCCCGATAGAAAAGGTTCGGCGCCCGTCGTCCGAGCACCAGATCACAGTGCAGCGGGTCCAGGATGAGGGTGTCGTGCCCGAGGCGGCCCGCGCTCTCCCGGAGCCGCCCGGTTGAGTAGAGGCTACGCTTGCGCGACAGGATGCCGATGAGCATAACCCGAACCTCCCGCGGCGCCCCGGCCGCCGCCCGCTCGTCGCCGCACTGCGCCCCCCCGCGGGCGGCGCCGCCCGGTCAACGAACCTTCGGCGATCGCGGCGTGCGCCGCGGCCAGACGGGCGATCGGGATCCGGTAGGGGGAACAGCTCACGTAGTCCATCCCGACGCGGTGACAGAAGGCAACCGACCGCGCCTCGCCGCCGTGCTCTCCGCAAATGCCGATCTTCAGGCCCGGGCGTGCCTCGCGCCCACGGGCGATGGCCCACTGCACGAGCTGCCCCACCCCCTCCTGATCGAGGGTGTGAAAGGGATCCGCCGCGAGGATCCCGAGGCGATTCTCGTCGACGTACTCGGGAAGGAAGTGTCCCGCATCGTCCCGGGAAAGAGCCATCGTCATCTGGGTCAGGTCGTTCGTGCCAAACGAGAAGAACTCCGCCTCACGCGCCAGCGCCCCCGCCAACAAGGCCGCGCGCGGAACCTCGATCATCGTCCCGACCGTATAGGCAATTCGGAGCCCCTGCTCGCCCAGGACACGGTCAGCCACTTCCCGGGTGCGCGCCGCCAGGAGAGCGATCTCCTTGGGGTCCATCACGAGCGGGTGCATGATCTCGGGCACCACGGGCACGCCGCGTCGATGCACCGCCGACGCCGCCTCGATGATGGCTCGCACCTGCATCTCGAGGATTTCCGGATAGGTGAGACAGAGGCGGCAGCCGCGGTGCCCAAGCATCGGATTGGCTTCGGCGAGCTGCGCGATGCGGTGGACGACCGTGTCGAGTGGCAGGTGGAGCCGCGCTGCCAGCGCCCGCTGGTCCGCATCGTCATGAGGCAGGAACTCATGGAGCGGCGGATCGATCAATCGGATGGTGACGGGACGCCCGCCCATCGCCTCGAAGATCCCTTCGAAATCCTTGCGCTGGATCGGCAGAAGACGCGCCAGGGCCTCCTCACGGGCCGCCCGATCGGATGCGAGGATCATCTCCCGAATCGCCAGCCGCCGCTCTTCGCTGTCGAAGAACATATGCTCCGTCCGGCAGAGACCGATCCCCTCCGCCCCCATCTCGATGGCCTTGCGGGCATCGTACGGCGTGTCGACGTTGGCCCGCACCCTGAGACGCCTGAAGGAGTCGGCCCAACCCATCAGGACCTGGTAATCGGGCGGGAGCTCGGGCTGGATCAGCGGGATCGCGCCTTCGTATACCGCCCCGCTCGAGCCGTCGAGAGTCAGAGTCTGTCCTTCGGGGATGGTTCGCTGCCCCAGACGGACCGTCTTCCCTTCCAGGTCGATGGACAATGCCTCGCAACCGACGATGCAGGTCCTGCCCCAGCCGCGGGCCACCACCGCAGCGTGCGATGTCTTCCCCCCAGTGCCGGTCAGGATTCCCTGCGCCACATGCATGCCGGCCACATCCTCGGGGGAGGTCTCGCGCCGCACCAGGAGGACCCGGCGGCCGCCCTTGGCCAGAGACTCGGCGGCGCGCGCCGTCAGGACGACTTCGCCGACCGCCGCCCCTGGAACGGCTGCGATCCCGGTCGCGAGCAACCGGGCATCAAGATCGGCGCGCGGTGTGGCAGGATCGAGAATCGGATAGAAAAGGCGCTCGACGTCGTCGGGAGTCACGCGCGTCACCGCCTCGGACCGCGTGATCACCTTCTCGCGCGCGAGATCGGCCGCGATGCGGAAGGTGGCGCGCGCCGAGCGTTTGCCGGTGCGGGTCTGCAATACGTAAAGTCGTCCGCGCTCGACGGTGAACTCGAGGTCCTGCATGTCGCGGAAATGCCGCTCGAGGAGAGCCCGGACGCGCTCCAGCTTGCGGTAGACGTTCGGCAGGTGCGTTTTCAGATCGGAAAGGCCGAGCGGAGTCCTGATCCCGGCCACGACATCCTCCCCTTGAGCGTTGGGAAGGTAGTCGCCGTAGAACTCGGGGGCTCCGGTGTTGGGATCGCGCGTGAACCCGACCCCCGTGCCCGAATCGTCCCCGAGGTTTCCAAACACCATCTGAACGACGCTGACGGCGGTGCCCGGGAGACCCGTGATTCGTTCCACCCGCCGGTAGGTCACCGCCTTGGCCGCCATCCAGGATCGAAACACCGCCTCGATCGCGCCCCAGAGCTGTTCCTCCGGGTCCTGGGGCAGCGGCCGGCCGGTCTTCTCCTGAACGAACTGTTTAAGGCGATGGCAAAGCTCCTGCAACCCTTCTGCCGTGACCTCGGTGTCCCGGGTCACACCCAGCCGCTCTTTGGTCTCGCGGTAGAGACGGTCCATGTCCTCGCGGGGAAGGCCGAGGGCCACGCCCGCGTACATCTGCATGAAACGCCTGTAGGCATCGAACGCGAACCGCGGATTGGCGGTGCGCGCAGCCAGGCCGGCGACCGAGCGGTCGTTGAGGCCCAGGTTCAGGATGGTCTCCATCATCCCCGGCATGGACCGCGCCGCGCCCGAGCGCACCGAGACCAGAAGCGGATCGTCCGGGTCACCGAAACGCCGGCCCGTAATGGACTCCAGGCGCTTCAAGTGGCGGCGCACCTCGGCTTCGAGCGGCTTCAGCCGTCCACGGCCATGCCGGAGGTAGATCGCGCAGGCCTCGGTCGTGATGACGAAGCCGGCTGGAACCGGCAGGCCGATGCGGGTCATCTCGACCAGGCCGGCGCCCTTGCCGCCGAGGAGATCGTGCCTGGCTCCCGTACCCTCGGCGCGGCCACCCCCGAAGAAATAGACTTGCTTTCGCGCTCTCATGCCCTCTCCACGACGATCTCCGAGAAATCGCCGACCCGAAGAAAGAGCCCGGCCAGCGACTGCAGCAGGGCCAGGCGGTTGTCGCGCACCTCCCGGTCCTCGGCCATGACCAGGACCTCGTCGAAGAACCGATCCAGGGCGGGTCGCAGCGCGGCGATACCCTTCAGCGCGCCGACAACGTCGCCCCGGCTCAGTGAGGCCTCGATCGAGGCGCGTCCCGTTTCCATCGCACCGTGGAGCGCACGCTCCGCCTCCTCGCGCAGTGCCTCGGATCGCAACGTCAGGGGCGCGCCTGGCGGCACGATGTTCTTGATCCGCTTGTGGGCGAGGACCAGAGCCACGAAGTCAGCGTGGCTCCGGATGGCGTCCAGGGCCTGCATGCGCCGGAAGGCATCGAGCGGGTCGTCGCTGCCGGCCGCCAGCGCCGAGCGCACCGAGTCATGCCGCAGGCCCGCCTCTTCTCCAATGTGCTGCAGTCGTCCCGCGTAGAATTCCAGGAGCGCGGCGCGTGCCTGCGCCGCCGGGATCCGGCCTTCCGCCTCGAGGGGCTCATAGGCCAGAAGCGCCGCGTCGAGGCAGCGGCCGAGCGACAGGGATGCCCCGGCCTCGATGGCGATCCGGCACGATCCCTGCACCGAGCGCCGCAAGGCGTAAGGATCGCGCGACCCGGTCGGGAGAAGCCCGAGAAGAAAGATCCCCGCCTGGCTGTCGAAGCGATCGGCGAGCGAGAGGATCGCCCCTTCGGGCGTGGCAGGCAGCCGATCGTCGGCGCCCTTAGGCAGGTACTGATCGTAGAGGGCCCGGGCGACGATCTCCCCCAGCCCCTCTGCCCGGGCATACAGCCCGCCGACGATCCCTTCCAATTCCGGGAATTCTTTGACTACCTGAGTGGTGAGATCGCACTTGGAGAGCGCCGCGGCGCGGGCCGTCTGTGCACCATCGGTGGGACGGCCGGCGGCTGCGAAGGCCGGCCGGATCACCTCGACCAGGCGGGCGATCCTCGCCGTCTTGGCAGCGTACGAGCCGAGCTTGTCATGAAACGTCACCCGCTCCAGGGCGGGGGCCCGGGCGGCGAGAGGCGTGCGCGAATCCTCCTCGAAGAAGAAGCGGGCGTCGGCAAGTCGCGCGCGCAGCACCCACTCGTTGCCCCGGCGGATGGCGCCACTCCGATCTGACGGTACATCGGCGACCGTGAGGAAGCGGTTCAAGAGCGTCCCCGACATCGAGCGAAGGGCGAAATACTTCTGGTGATGGCGCATCGACGTCACCAGCACCTCGCCCGGCAAATCGAGGAAGGCGGCCTCGAAGCTGCCGGCGATCACCGTCGGCCACTCGACCAGATGCGTTACCTCGTCGAGCAGTTCAGCGTCGCCCGACTCGACGCCCACCCCGGACCCCGGCGGGGCGGCGATGCGGCCGCCGGCGGCGCCGGCCGCCGCCGCGAGATCCTTCTCGATCGTCGCCCGGCGCTCGCCGATGTCAACCAGGACGCCGTGGGTGCGCAATGTTTCGACGTACTCCGCGGCGTTCGGAATCGTGACCGCGGCGCCTCCCCGGTGTCGGTGCGCACGCGTCTCGCGGCTCGAGGGGACCCCGGCGATCACCATCGGCACGATCTCCTCGCCGAACAGGGCCACGATGGTGTGGATGGGACGCACGAAGCGATGATCGCCCCGCCCCCAGCGCATCATTTTCGGAAAGGTCATCGCGCTGACGACCGGGGGAACGCCCTGTGCCAGAACTTCCGTCGCCGGACGCCCGGCGACCCGTCGCCTCATCCCCAGGAATTCCCCTTTCGGCGTGGTCATCCGGATCAAATCCTGGACGGAGACCCCCTGGGCGCGGGCGAAGCCCTCGGCCGCGCGGGTCGGCCGACCGGCGTCATCGAAGGCCGCCTTGACCGCGGGACCGGTGGTGCTCACCTCCGCATCCGGCTCGCGCTCCAGCAGGCCCCGCACCAGGACGGCCAGACGGCGAGGGGTGCCCAGGGCCCTGAAGTGACCCTCGATCGTGAGGCCGGACGTTGGAGCGAGGCTGGCGGAGACGACCCCATGAAGGCCCGTGACCAGATCGCGCAAGGCCCCGGCCATCATCCGCGCCGGGATCTCTTCGGTGCCGATTTCGAGCAGAAATATTCTCGGCCCGCCATGGCTGGCTTTCATCAGGCCGGACCTCCGGCAGACGCCTTCTTGAGAAGCGGGAATAGGAGGGCCTCTCTCTGTTTTAAGTAGGCCCTGGCGCAACCTACGGCCAGCCTGCGAATCCGCTGAATGAAGCCGGTCCGTTCCGTGACGCTGATCGCCCCGCGGGCCTCCAGCACGTTGAAGGTATGCGAGCAGCGCAGCACATAGTCGTACGCCGGCAGGACCAGCCTCTCTTTCAGGAGCCGATGCCCTTCCTCCTCGAACTCCTGGAACAGCCGCAGGAGCCGCGGCACGTCGGCCGCCTCGAAATTGTGGCGCGAGAACTCGATTTCTTCCTGCAGCCGGACATCCCCGTAGGTGATCCCGTTCGCCCACTCGAGATCGTAGACGTTCGCGACGTCGTTCAGGAACATGCCGATGCGCTCGGTGCCGTAGGTGATCTCGGCCGCGATCGGCTGGAGTTCGAGACCACCCGCCTGCTGGAAATAGGTGAACTGGCTGATCTCCATGCCGTCCATCGACACCTGCCAGCCGACCCCTGCGGCTCCGAGCGTCGGGGACTCCCAGTTGTCCTCCTCGAACTTGATGTCGTGATCGGCGGGATCGATCCCGAAGGCGGTGAGAGACTTCAGATAGAGTTCCTGCACATCGTCGGGAGAGGGCTTCAGGATCACCTGGAACTGGTAGTGCCGATACAGGCGGAACGGGTTCTTGCCGTAGCGACCGTCCACCGGACGTCGGGAGGGAGCGCAATACGCGACGCGCCACGGCTCCGGCCCGAGGACGCGGAAGAAGGTGTCGGGGTGCATCGTGCCGGCCCCGGCCTCGACGTCATACGGCTGCTGCACGAGCGCCCCCTGCCGAGCCCAGAACTCCTGCAGGGCCAGGATCAACTGTTGAAAATTGAGGGCCACTTCGGACCTCCCGGCGCGGGCCTTCAGGCCATCCCGCGCAGCGCGCGCAGCACCTCGTAACTTCGGAACCGCCGCTCCGTGAGCTCGAAAAACAGCGTCTCGGCAAAGGCGCCGAGGCGCCGCAGATCAGATCCTCCAGGCTCTCGGCCGAGAAATGCCGTCGGCGGCTCCCGCAGGATCTCCGCCGCCACGGTCAACGCCCCGGGTGGCAGGGCCACATCCGACGGCCCGGCGCTGCCGGCGCAGCGGCTGCAGACCGGCGCACCCTCCCGGCGATCATAGCGTGCTCCACGCCTCCGCAGATCGGCCCCGCAACGCGCACAGGCCGCGAGCGATGGCAGGACTCCGTGCAGCCGGAGAGTCCAGATCTCGAAGTACCGGCCTGCCCAATCGAGCCCGAGTCCGTCGCGCACCGCCCTCAGCACGGCATGCATTAGCCTAAAGAACGCCTCGTCTTCCTGTTGCTCCCGGGCGAAGGCGTCGGCGATCTCCGCGAAGCTCGCCAGGACCGCCCCGCGCTCCGGGTCTGCCTGCAACTCATAGAACGATTCCAGGAGCTCGGCGGCTTCCACGCGAGCCAGCTCCACCCCCTCGCGCTCGAACCAGCTCAGCCGGACTCGGCTCAGGAGCTCAAGATTGCTCCCGAACCGCCGCCGGCTTCGCCGGGCGCCCTTCGCGACGCCGCGGATCTTGCCCGTCGAGCGCGTCAGGAAAATCACCAGCCGGTCCGATTCCCCAAGCGGCTGGCTCCGCAGAACGAAGGCCTCGCTTTCCCTCAGCGGCACGCTAGGAGTGTGTCCGAGTAATAGCATGGGTCGCGTTCGTGGCGCCGCGGGGTCGGCCGCGAGGCGCCGCGACGACCGCGATGCAAGTCATCGCGGAGGAGCGGCAACGACACGGATGGCCCCGCGCCGCCACGAACCCTTTGGGCACGTGGGGATTGCGGCCCCATGCTTCGTTGATCGTCGTCAACGATGCGACCATATCGTTTCCTCCTCGCGCCTCGCCTGGGACTCACAAGCCCCACGTGCGCGACCCATGCTATGACTCGGACACACTCCTACGAATCCGTCGGCCCGGTCCCTCATCCCCCGACCAGCCGGGGCCCGGCCAGACCGAAAAAGGCCAGGAGGCCCAGGAGGTCGACCGCCGTCGTGACGAACGGGCTTGAAGACGTCGGCCAGATCGGCCGCACGGACCTTCTGCAGCATGTTGAGGAGGTGACTCGTGGCGCCGCGGCGGAGAAGCTTCCTGACCGACTCCACCAGGAATGTCGTGTCTTTCATGGCCTCCGCCCCGAAACGGCGGCCATTCTATCCCAAGGAAGGGGTTTCTCCTATGTCGGGGGGAGACCGAGGAGCCTCAGGAGCGACAAGTCGTCGCGCCAGCCCTCGCGCACCTTCACCCAGAGCGCCAGGTGAACCCGCGCGTGGAGCAGCGCTTCGATGGAGTGTCGTGCACTGGTGCCGATCGCCTTCATCATTGAGCCGCCTTCGCCGATCAAGATCCCTTTCTGTGACTCCTTGTCCACGTACACCGTCGCCCGAACCCGCATCAGGCCGGAGGGATCCTTCTCGACCGCTTCGATCACCACGGCGGCGGCGTGCGGCACCTCCTGTCGCGTCTTCTGAAACACCTGCTCGCGGATCAGCTCGGCCATCGCCAGGCGTTCGGGAAGGTCGGTGAGCATTTCCGGGGGGAAGTGGGGCGGCCCCGGCGGCATCCGATCAAGGAGCAGGCGTTCCAGTCGATCGCAATTCTCTCCGGTCTTGGCCGACAGAGGTACGATCTCCTCGAACCGCTCGAGCGCCCCTGCTTCCTGCATGATCGGCAGCAGCTTCTCCTTGGACATGCGATCGATCTTGTTGAGCAGGAGGAGGGTCCTGGATCCCGCCTGACGCAGGAGGTCGAACACGAACCGGTCGCCGGGACCGACGCCGTCGGCAGCGTCGACCAGAACGGCGACGAGATCGACCTCCTTCAACAGGCGGGTCGACATCTGAACCATCTCCTCATTCATGCGATAGCGAGGCTTGTGGATACCCGGAGTGTCGATGAAGACCACCTGACATCCCTCGCGGTGGAGTATGCCGCGCACGGGGAAGCGCGTGGTTTGCGGAACGTCCGAGACGATCGACAGCTTGGCTCCGACCAGGCGGTTCATGAGCGTTGACTTGCCCACGTTGGCCCGCCCGACGAGGGCGACGAAGCCGCACCGAAACCCTTCAGGCACGGATGCCGACCCCGGTGCGGGCGGGTCGCCGGGACCCTGCGGATCGCTCACGATTTCCTCTCCGGGCGCCGGCTCCGTGGCGCCCTTGCCGCCGTCGTGTGGACGGCCGGTGTCTCTCCCCATGGCAGCCGGCGGCTGTCGAGCGATACGCGCGCCGTCTGGCGCAGCAGACGTTCCTCCATCCGCCGCATGGTGCCGTCATCCGTCTCGTGATCGTAACCCAGGAGATGCAGATATCCATGGGTGACCAAAAGCGCCAGCTCGTCGCGAAGCCGCCAGCCGGCGCGGCGCGCCTGACGCTCCGCCCGCGGCAGGGAGATGGCGATCTCGCCGAGATGCGGCCGCCCGGGCTCGAGGTCGGTGGCGGAGGGGAACGACAACACGTCCGTGGTCTGGTCCTTGCCTCGATAGGCACGGTTCAAACGACGAATCGAGCTGTCCGAAGTCAGCAGCAAGGTGACTCCCGCATCGCTTCGTCCCGTGGCCCGCCGCAGGCGTCCGAGCAGACGCCGACAGGCCGGGCCAAGCCTCCGGCCTCCACGAACAGCGGCGACGAGATCTATCGGCCCCATCCCTTGAATCGAGGCGGGACATCCTCGTGCGTCCGGCTGCCCCGAAATGTCCTCTCAGGAATCTTGTCGAAATCGAATCCGGGATAATCGATTCGATGATGGTAGATGCTGCTGAGCGTCCTGAGGAAGGCCGCGCTCACCTTCTCGAGGTCGGCGAACGTCAGATCGCATTGATCGAACTGGTCGTCGAGGACGACGTCCGAGATGATCTTGCGAATCAGCCCTTTGAAGCGTGCCGGCGAGGGGTCCTCAAGGGTTCGAGCCGCCGCCTCGATCGAGTCCGAGAGCATGAAGATCGCCGCCTCGCGGTTCTGTGGCTTGGGTCCCGGGTAGCGATAGTCGGATTCGCGCACTTCCTCCACGTCGTGCCTCTCGTTGCGCTTCGCCTTCTGGAAGAAGAAGTTAATCTTTCTCGTTCCGTGATGCTGCGGGATGATGTCCAGCACCTGCCGCGGCAGGCCGTAACTCCTGGCCAGCTCGTATCCCTCCTTGACGTGACTGGCGATCACCAGCGCACTCATATGGGGGCTGAGGGTATCGTGCCGGTTATCGCCGGTCCTCTGATTCTCGATGAAATAGTCAGGCTTGAGCATCTTGCCGACATCGTGGTAGTAGGCGGCCACACGACAGAATAGCGCATTGGCGCCGATGGCCTCGGCCGCCGCCTCGGCCAGCGTTCCGACGATCACGCTGTGATTGTAGGACCCGGGAGCCTCGACGGCGAGCCTGCGCAGCAGCGGATTGTTGAGGTTGGAGAGCTCGAGCAGACGAATGTCGGTCAGGATGTTGAAGAGCGACTCCAGGATCGGCAGCAGGAATGACACCAGCACCGCCACCAGAATGCCGCCGAGAAGACCGCACGACATCTGCAGGAGGACGTGGGAGACCGGGACAGCCCTCCCTGTGGCGCTCAGGAGCCCCAGGACGGCCACCGCGTTCACGCTGCCGACCGCCAGTCCGGCTTTGATCAGGCTGGTCCGCTGGTGAGTGGCGGTGATGCCGTAGATCGCCGCCAGGTTGCTGATCAGGCTGAACAGCACCAGAGGCAGATCCCATTCCATCATCATTCCAAACAGCGGCAGGTGAAACAACGCGTAGGCCATCCCCACACGGGCATTGGCCAAAAGGGTGATGAGCATCGCCCCGGCGGCCACCGGCATCATGGCGCGGTAGAAGGCCGGATTGGCGTACGATTCAACCCGAAGCGTGTCGACCACGTGCTCATACAGCCAGACGAAACCTTGATCCAGGTAGAGGCTCAGGACGATCACGACCACCATCAGCGCGAAGAGGTGTCTCTCGTTCTTGTACGACTTCTGGTAAAAGAAGACATATCGCGAGATGAAGAAAAGGAGCAGGCCGATGAAGAGCAGGCTGGCGAGCATCGGCCGCGCTGCGCCATCCTTGCCGCGGGCATCGTTGAAAGCCCGGAGGGTGCGCACCGCATCGTCCCCTACCACTTCACCCGCCTCGAGGATCACCTTGCCGCGGGGGATCCGGACGATGAGCGGCTCGATCCGGGCCACGGCCTCCTGGCGCCGGGCCTCGGTCAATGGACCATTCATGAGAAGGTTGGGGCCGATCAGGACGTCCAGGAGCGGGCCGAGCGCCTCGCGCTCTGCCGGTCCCGCTCCGGCCTTTGCGAGAACGTCGACGGCGGCCCGGCGCGCCTCATCGACAGAAAGGATCTCCTCGAGGCGGTCGACCGTCCGCTCGCGGCCGGTGGAGGGATCCCGCAGGATCACACGGCCGGACCGCGGCCAGGAGGCGCGGGCACCGGCGATATCGTGCGCGAAGACGGAGACGATGGCCCGCAGCAGGCGCGTCTCAATTCGAGCCTCGAACCGCGCGGCGGCCAGGAACTCGAGAGAGGACTGCGGAACCCGTAGCTCGCCGTCCGCTCGCAGCCGGCGGGCGATCGCCTCCGGGGAGGCGGCGCTCCCGCGCTTCGACTGCGGCGCGGCCAGCGCGCGCGCTCCGTCCTCGAAGAGCCGTTCCACCGTCGTGCTCGACTCATCGAGGAGGGCGCCATTGCGGTCGTAGACCGGCGGCACGGCGGCCCGGGCCGCCTCCTGGACATCGTGCGTGGCAATGCGATCGACGAATTCGACCGTGGCCGGTGCCTGGATCTCCCGGGACACGACCGCGCCCGCCTCCGGGATCGGCAACGAGGGACCGATGCGTGGCGCGAGCACCCAGGGCGACAGGCCAACGAGAAATAGGACGCTCCAGATCCAGCGGACCTCGAACAGCCGCTCCAGGGTCGCACTGAGTCGGGCGCGCAGGGCGACGAGCCGGCCAGGGCGCCGCGCTCGCTCGCGTTCTCTAAGGGGTGGGGCGGGGGTTTCTGCCATGCGCCCCCTCTCAATGCTTCCCGGTCGGGGCGGCCGCCGCCGTCTTGATTCGGCGCCCCCGTCGGGCCGGCGGCCGCCGAGCGGGCGCCGGGGTCGGCTTTTGTCCGTTGCGATAGGCCTCGTAGGCCTTGATGATGCTCTGAACGAGAGGGTGCCGGACCACATCCGAATCGTCGAAACGCACGAACCTGATTTCGGGGATCCGCTCGACCACCGATTGTGCTTCGATAAGTCCGGAGGTCCGTCCCGGCGGCAGATCGATCTGGGTGATGTCGCCGGTGATCACCGCCTTGGCGTTCGCCCCCAGCCGGGTCAGAAACATCTTCATCTGCTCCGAAGTCGTGTTCTGGGCCTCATCGAGGATGACGAAGGAGTTGTTCAACGTCCGGCCCCGCATGAAGGCCAGAGGGGCAATCTCGATCGCTCCCTTCTCCAGCTGGGCGTTGGCTCGATCCCGATCGAGCAGATGGAAGAGGGCGTCGTAGAGCGGCCGGAAGTAGGGATCGACCTTTTCGGCCATGTCACCCGGGAGAAACCCGAGCTTCTCGCCCGCCTCCACCGCCGGGCGACAGAGGATGATCCGTTCCACCTTTTTCTCGGTCAGATGGGCGATGGCGGAAGCGACCGCCAGGTAGGTCTTGCCCGTGCCGGCGGGGCCTATGGCGAAGACGAGGTCGTGGTCGCGCATCGCGTCGAGGTAGATCTTCTGATGCGAGCCCTTGGGGGTGACGTAGCGCCCGTTCGTGGCTCGCAGTCGCCCGGCGCCGAAGAAATCCTGGAGGACGGCGCCGCGGTTATCGCGCAACAGCCGGAGCGCGATTTCGACATCCCCCTTCTTGAGGCTGTAACCGCCGCGAGCCACGGCGGCGAGCTGGCCGATCAAGTTGGCGGCTAGTGCCTCCTTGTCGGCATCACCCTGGATCGCCACGTCGGTGCCACGCGCCGAGATCCGGACGCCGAGATTGGTCTCGATGGTCCGGAGGTTCTCGTCGTAGTGTCCGAAGAGGTCGATCAGGACTTCCTCAGGAACCGCCAACCTGCGCATCCGGTCGGGTGTGACCCCCCCCCATCCTGCGGGCTTTGAAGGCAGGGTCGTAAGTTAACACCAGGATCCCCTCTTGTCAATTCCGCGACGGATCGCGAGAAATAATCAAGCTACTGATGGGAATGGACTTATTTCGTCGACAAGGGAGGATCGACTCGCAAATCGAGCTTGATGGAGAGCTCTTCGAGCTGCTTGTCCGTCACCGATCCAGGAGCGCCGATCATCAGATCGATGCCGCTGGTCGTCTTGGGAAAGGCGATCACGTCCCGTATGGAAGGCGATCCGGTCAGGATGGCGATGATCCTGTCGACGCCCAGGGCGATGCCGCCGTGAGGGGGAGCGCCCATCCGCAGCGCCGACAAGAGGAACCCAAACTTTGATTCGGCTTCTTCCTGGCTGATCCCCAGCAGCCGGAAGACCTGGGCCTGCAGCGGGCTGCGGTGGATCCGGATACTCCCCCCGCCCACCTCCATGCCGTCGAGGACCAGGTCATACGCCTGGGCCCGCACCGATTCGGGGTCGCTCTCCAGCCGGCCGATGTCGTCTGGCCAGGGAGCCGTGAAGGGGTGGTGGCAGGAGGCCAGGCGTCCTTCCGCGCTCCGTTCGAAGAGCGGGAACTCGTGCACCCATAAGAGATGGTGGACCGACTCATCGATCATCTTCCCGGCCCGCGCGATCTGCAGCCGCAGCGCCCCCAGGATCGAGCAGGCCGGCTTCCAGCGATCGGCCACCAGCAGCGCCAGATCGTCCGGACCGGCCTTCAGATCCCCAAGGATGCCCCGACCTCCCGCTTCCGTCAGTTGCTTCAGGACGGGCGACTGGATCGACCCTCCTGACGCTTTGATCCAGATGAGGCCTCGCGAGCCGAGCCCCTTTGCGGCGTCCACCAGGTTGTCGAGCTTCTGCCGTGACCAGGTCCCGCCGCCCGGGATCAAAAGAGCCTTGACCGCGCCTCCCTGGCGGATCGTGTCGGAGAAAATCCGCAATGGGCTCGCGGCGAGGCTGGCGCTGAGGTCGCGAATCTCGAGACCGAAGCGGGTGTCCGGCTTGTCGCTGCCGAAGCGTTCCATGGCCTCCCGATAGGTGAGGCGGCCGCAGGCCGGCGAGCCCGGGAAGCCGGCGGCGCGGAAGATCCGGTCCATCAGCCCCTCGATGATGCCGAAGATTGTCTCCGGGTCGGGGAAGGACATCTCGACATCGATCTGGGTGAATTCCGGCTGCCGGTCGGAGCGCAGGTCCTCATCCCGGAAGCACTTGGCGATCTGGAAGTAGCGATCGAGGCCGGCCACCATGAGAAGCTGCTTGAAGACTTGGGGCGACTGCGGCAGAGAGTAAAACCGGCCCGGGTTGACTCGGGACGGCACCAGATACTCACGCGAGCCCTCCGGAGTGCTCTTGGTCAGGATGGGCGTCTCGATCTCCAGGAACTGCCGCGCGTCGAGCTCCTGTCGAACCGCCAGAAGAACCCGGTGCCGGGTTTCAAGGATGCGCTGGAGCCGGGGGCGGCGCAGGTCGAGATAGCGGTAACGGAGCCGCACCTCTTCGGAGACGTTGGTGTCGTTGGCGAGGGAAAATGGCAGCGTCTCGGAGGTGTTGAGGACCTCGATCTCCCGCGCCTGGATCTCGATGCCACCGGTCGGGAGCCCCGGGTTGAGATTGGCTTCGGCCCTGCGCACCACGCGACCCTGGAGGGCGACGACGAACTCCGGGCGGAGAGCCTTGGCGGCGGCGAACGCCTCCGGGGCGGTCTCGGGATTGAAGACAACCTGGGTGAGACCATAGCGATCGCGCAGATCGGCGAACAACAGCCCGCCGTGATCCCGCACGCAATCGACCCAGCCGAGAAGGGTCACCTCGCGTCCGTCGTCCGCGGGACGAAGGGCGCCGCAGGTGGCGGTGCGACGTGGCGTCGGGGCGCGCTCAGGCATGGCCAAGCGCCTCGATCCGGGCTTCGAGATCCTCCGTCCGGATGGTCTCCTGGGTTCCGTCGGCCATTCTCTTCAAGGTGACCATGCCGCGGGATATCTCCTCCTCGCCGACGATGATCACCGTTCGCGCCCTCAGGGCGTTTGCGTGACGCATCTGCGCCTTGAGGCTCTTGCCCGGTAACGGATCGAAGATGACCCGCCGGCCCAGGCGCCTCAGCCGCCGCGCCGCCAGAAGCGCGGGCCGGATGCTCGCAGCGCCCAGGGCGACGACCACCACGTCCGGGGCATCGTCCGGGATCGGGGCGTCGGCCGGCAGCGCCAGAATCAGCCGGTCCTGGCCGATCGCGAAGCCGAAGCCGGGCACCGGCGGACCTCCCAGCTCTTCCACCAGGCCGTCGTATCGACCGCCCCCGAGGATCGCGTTCTGGGCGCCGAGCGCCGGCTGGGTCACTTCGAAAGCGGTCCGGCGGTAGTAATCGAGCCCCCGGACGAGCCGCGGTTCGACCTTGTAGGGCACCTCGAGCGCGTCGAGGTGAGAACGCACTGCCGCGAAATGATCGCAGCAGGCCGCGCACAGATGGTCGGCGATGATCGGGGCCTTTGTCATGACCTCCTGGTCTGCCGGGACCTTGCAGTCGAAGCAGCGCAACGGATTCGTCTGCAGGCGCCGCCTGCAGTCTTCGCACAGCGCTGCGGCTCGCGGGGTGAGGTAGCGGACGAGCGCGTCACGGTAGGCGGGACGGCACTCATGGCAGCCGACCGAGTTCAGTGACAGGGCCACGGGGCGGACGCCGACGCTGCTCACGAAGCTCATGACCATCTCGATCGCCTCGGCATCGATGACGGGGTGGTCCGACCCGAAGACCTCGACCCCGAGCTGCGAGAACTGTCGCATCCGTCCCTTCTGCGGCCGCTCGTAGCGGAACATTGGCCCGATGTAGTAGAGCCGATCGACGTCGGCGCTCCGGTGTCGCTGGTGCTGGATGTAGGCGCGCACCACGGGCGCCGTATTCTCCGGACGGAGGGTGAGAGAGCGGCCCTTCCTGTCGAGGAAGGTGTACATTTCCTTGGCGACGATGTCGGTCGCCGCGCCGATTCCCCGTGCGAAAAGCTCCGTGCTCTCGAAGATCGGTGTCCGGATCTCGCGGAATCCGTAGCGCTCGAACGTATCGCGCGCCACCGCTTCGACAAAATGCCAGCGGTTCATCTCCTCCGGCAGGATGTCGCGGGTTCCTTTCGCGGCTTCGATCATCGTGCTCCGCTCCGCGCCGCCGCGCACCGCGCCAGGAGCCCGTCCCGACGTCGGGATGGGTGGCTCCCGTCGCAAGGCGCGGCGGGTCAAAGAGTTGGGGAGAATAGCACAGTCGGCGCGGCAGGCGGAAGCGTGGTAGCGTGCCACCCTTGGCCACCGCGTCTATAATGCGCCCTGAATCCGCGCCGGCGCCGTCTCGCCAGGCGGAGGGAGTCGTGATGCGCGTTCCCATGCCGGCCCAGTGGACTCGAAGGGTTCCGGCCGCTGTTCTGCTCTCGATGTGCGCCCTTTGCGTCCTGAAGGGATCCCCCGCTCTTGCCCGCGGCGAGAAGACCGTCTTCACCAGTCAGACCGTCGAGTGGGATCCCCAGTTCCGGAAGGACTCCAAGGTCCAACCCATCGGCTTCGCCCCGGCGTGGACCTACAGTGGATTTCATGCGCCCCTGATGGGCGACCTGGTGGTTTCCTCGAATCGGCTGGTGGCGGTAAGCCGCGATGGCGAGATCGCCGCGCTCGCCTCGTCGTCGGGCGAGGTCCTCTGGGCCGCACGGCTTCCGGCGGCACCTTCCTCTGGCATCTCGGCCCAAGGCGAGGCGCTTTTTCTCGGCCTCGAGGATGGGCGAGTGTTGGCGCTGCGCGGCTCGGACGGCCGAGTCCTATGGGAAGCTTCCCTGTCCTCACCGGCCCTCGCACCACCGCGGCAAGTTCAGGACCGACTCCTGGTCGCAACCGCCGATCAGAACCTGTTCGCGCTCGATCCAGAGAATGGGTCGATCCTGGCGCGGCGCGCGCTTCCCGGTCGCGCGACGACGCCTCCCGAGCCCGCTCCGGGAGTCCTGCTGATCGGCACCGAGCACGGCATGCTGCTGGCTCTGAAGAAGGAGGATCTCGCGATCCGCTGGCGCCGCTACACCGGCCACGCCATCACGGCCCCGCCGCTTTTCTACAAGAACCGGGTCTACGTGTGCAGCGCCGATCGCACCCTGCGCTGCCTCCGCTTCCGCTCCGGGCGGGTCCTCTGGACCATGAGCACCGGGGCCACCAGCACGGTGCGACCCTTCGCGATCGGGTCCTGGCTTTACCTGCTCAGCTACGACAACGATATCTATGTGCTGCGCGCCAGGAACGGGCACCTGATGACGCGTGTGCGCCTGGGACACCGTCTGGAGGGTGATCCGGCTCGCACCCCGGAGCGTCTCTTCGTGGCGCCCTTCACAGAGGCTTCTCTCGTGGGGCTGAGCCTGCCGGGCCTGGCGACCGAGGGCAGCTACGCCCTGGGGATTCCCGGAGAATGGTTCACCACGTCGCCTCTGGTTCTGGGTCTCCGGGTCGCCATCGGATACGGCAGAACGGAGGGCAGGATCCTGGCGCTCGATGTGACGGAAAAGCCGAAGGAGAGCAAATCGCCGGCGCCGGGCGCGCCCTGAGAGAAGCCTCCCCGCAGCTTTTCACGTCTGCGGGACGATGTCCGGACCCGTGATTTCAGGCCGGCTTGATTCCCGATCGGACCCGCTCGCAGATCGCTTCCCCTGCGTCGCGCGTGATGACGGCGATTCGTGTCATCGCGCGCGCCTCGGTCGTAAGCCCGTCGCCTCGAGGAATCGCCGCAGCCCGAGCCATCTCCCTGCCGCGGGCCGGGCATCTTCGCTGCCCGCCGGGATCGACCGGCGAGCACGAAGGAAGGCCTCCTCGACCTGCCTCGTTTCGGCCCGGCCGCAGATCATCGCGCCTCCGGGCAGAATCAGAACCGGGATGTCGCTCCCATAGCGGGCCAGAAGATCGGCATCAGAATCGATGTCGATCACGATCAGCGGGATGTTGTGCCGGCGGGCGGCGCGGGCGGCCGAGCGATGCAGGACGAAGCAGAGCGGGCAGTCGCGTCGACGGTAAAGCACCGCCGCCCCGGGAGCCAGCAGCACCCCCGTCATGCCCCCGGCCTGCGTAACAGGGCGCGCTGGCCCACGTGGACGGCCACCAGGCCGAGGCCTGCGCCGATGGAATCGCTCAAGACGTCCGAGACGTCCGCGAAACGGTTGGGAACGAACTTTTGGTGCAGCTCATCGCTGGCCCCATAGGCGAGGCAGAGTCCCCAGGCCAAAAGGAGTACGCGGAGCGGCACGATCTGACGCAGACCGTTATTCAGCGCGCGGGCCAGCAGGACCGCCAGGCCGAAGTACTCGACGCCATGCTCGACATAGTCCGGATAGGCCGCCGCGAAAGGGATGCTGGAGAGACTTGAAAAATAGAAGATGCCGCCGATGTAAACGAGGACTGGAGCCCAGACGATGAGAAAGTGAAGGGGACCCCGGCGGCCACTCACCGCAGAGGGAAGGGATACATCGCGTAGGCCACGATCATGGAGAGGACGACCATCGAGCCGCCGAAGATGACAGAGACCCGGACTCGCTCCCGGGTCTCGTTCTGCGTCAGGAAGGCGAAAAAGACCGCCACCAGCGCGGAGAAGATGACCATATTCAGGAAGTGGCTCCGGATCATGTCCCGCGTCCTTTCAGTCCTTCCGGCCCTTGGCGATATCGAACGCGTCCAGGATCAGGAGCATGTTCATGAGGCCCGCCGTCAGCAGGAATGTGTTCCCGTACTCGTAGGTGACGCTCCTGATCCGCTGCCGGATCTTATCGTTGAGATCCGCCTGCTGCGGATCGGCCTCGTCGTCGGGAAGGCGGTAAACCAGACGACGATAGGTGAGGTAACGACTAATCGCCTCGAGCGGGCCGATGGCGAGGTTGTCGAAGGTTGCGAGCAGGGTCAGCGGCTGCCGCGGATCGATCAGCGCGGCGGTTCCATCCGAAGAGATGCCGAGAGCGAAGGTGGCGATGACGACGCCGAGAAACACCAGCCCCGTCTGCTTCTTCCCGAGATAGATGTGGCCCAGCCCCGGCAGGATCCAGGCCAGCAGGCAGGGCATCCAGGGACTCACCGGAACCCGCGACGGAGTCGCGGCCTGATCCATTGCGGCTTCGGACAACCGGTTACTCCTTCACCACCCAGACCTTCACGTCGGCGGAGACCTCGGGATGCAGACGGACCGGCACGTTATAGATCCCCAGGCTCTTGATTGGCTCGTCGAGATGGATTCGCCGCTTGTCGACGACGACACCCTCCTTGGCGAGGTATTCAGCGATGTCGGCCGGGGTGACCGAACCGTACAGTGTGTCGTTCTCTCCGACCTTGCGGACGATCGTGCAGGAGATGCCGGCGATGCGCTGCGCCAGAGCGAGCGACTCGTCCTTCTCTTTGGCCTGGCGTACGACGTAGCGGCGCTTCTCGCGCTCGATGGTCTTGAGGTTCCCGGCGGTTGCCAGCAGCGCCTTGCCCTTCGGCAGGAGGAAGTTGCGAGCATAGCCGTCGGCCACCTTCACGACCTCGCCGCGCCGGCCGAGGTTCTCGATGTCTTCTCTGAGCACGATCTGCATGGGGGCTCCGTGGATCCTCGTCGAGCGCTAGTCCGAGGCGAAAGGAATGAGCGCCAGCGTGCGGGCGCGCTTGATCGCCTGCATGATCTTCCGCTGGTGCCGCGAGCAGGTCCCGGAGATCCGGCGCGGAAAGATCTTCGAGCGCTCGGGGGTGAATGCCTGCATGAGGCGGACATCCTTGTAATCGATGAAGGCGATCTTCTCATCGCAGAACTTGCAGAATTTCTTCTTGCGAAACAGGAACTTCTTCTTGAACGGCTTCTTGCCGCCGCGTCCCTGCCCGCCCCCGGACTCCCTCATCCTCATGGTGTCGTTCTCTCCGTTCTTGTTATGGCGCGATGGCCGGATCGGACGGGATCTCTTCGCGGTCGACGGGGCGCGGCTTCATGACCGGGGACGGTCCGAGCTGCGCCTCATTTTCCACCCGCACGGTCAGGTGCCGCAGGATCTGCTCATTCATGCGGTAGCGCCGCTCCAGCTCCTTGACGAACTGAGGCGAGCATTCCACCACCATCAGGACATAGACCCCTTCCTCGCGTCGGCCGATCGGGTAGGCGAGTCGTCGCTTGCCCCATTTTTCGACCTTCAGAATCTTCCCTGCGGCTCCGACAATGATTTGATCGAACCCCTTGATCAGGGCGTCGATATCCTCCTCGGTCAGGGTCGGTTCGGTGACGAAGATCGTCTCGTATTGTAGCATCCTTGCAGCCTCTCCTCTCTAGCGCACCGCGCCCGCGTCCGTCACCCCGGCATCGGGACGCCCATTATAGCGATTCATGGCCGAAGCAAGCCCTTCTGCGGCGATCATCTCAGCGCAGTCCGCAGCCAGGGCGATCATCTCCTCTACCCGGGGACGATCATCGCGCCGGAATTCCCGCAGCACGAAATCGGCATGCTCGACACCCTGCTCGGCCGGACCCACACCGATCCGAAGCCGCGGGAAGTCGGAGGTCCCGAGCGTTTCGATGATCGACCGCAATCCATTGTGCCCACCGTGACTCCCCCGTGCGCGCAGCCGTATCGTCCCGACGTCGAGATGGAGATCGTCGCAGACGACCAAAAGCTCTCCCGGCGATGCCTCGCGCTTCTTCAACAAATCCGCCACCGCCGCGCCGCTTCGATTCATGAAGGTCTGCGGCCGCGCCAGCGCTATGTCGCTTTGCCCCAGCCGAACGACGGCCACGAGCGATCGTGCTTCGCGGCGCTTCACGGCGCCGTCGTGCCGCCTGCGCAACTCCTCGACCACCCGGAAGCCGACGTTGTGCCGGGTACCGCGGTACTCGGGGCCCGGATTCCCCAGCCCAACGACGATCCGCACCCCGCGAGCTCCGCGCGTTCCCTATTTCTTGCCCTCAGGCTTCTTGGCTTCCTTCTTCTTCTCCTCGGCGTCCTCGCCCGCCGGTTCGGCCCCCTCGGCGGCCGCCTTGCCCTTCTTGATGACTTCCGGCTCGGCGGGCGCCGCGGCCACCGCTTCGGCGATCGGCGCCGCGACCTCTTCCTTCGCAGGCGGACTGACGACCACGAGGATTTGCTCCGCATCGTCGAGGACCTTGTAGCGCTCGTCGGTGGGAATGTCCGAGATGCGCAGGTTGTCGCCGATCTTCAGCGGGCTCACGTCAATGGTGATGTGCTCTGGAATGTTCCCGGGGAGGCAGGAAACGCGCACCGTCCGGGTGACGTGCTCCAGGATGCCGCCATCCAGCTTCACGCCCGCGGCCTCTCCGGTGATCTGGACCGGCACCTCGACCTCGATCACTTCGTCCATCTGGATGCGCACGAGGTCGGCGTGCATCAGCAGTCCCTTGACCGGGTCGACCTGGAAATCCTTGATCATGACGTGCCGACGGCGCTCGGTTCCTTCCAGGTTCACCTGGAAGATCGTATTGACCCCCGACTCGGAGCGGATGATCTCGAGGAGGTGGCGCGGGTCCACCGTCACCGAAACCGGGTCGCGCTTGGCACCATAGACGATCGCCGGGATCATGCCCGCTCGCCGCAGCCGGCGCGAGTTGTTCTTGCCGAGATTGCCCCGCGACTTCACTTCAACCACGTGTTCCTTCATCGAACCGTCCTTCCCCTTCCCGCTCCGGCCGAACCCTAGACGAACAGGGAGCTGACGGAGGAATCGTTATGGATGCGCTTGATCGCCTCGCCAAGGAGACTCGCCACCGACAGCACCGTGATCCGCCCCGCCTGCACCTTGGACTCGTCGAGAGGGATGCTGTCGGTCACCACGGTCATCGACATTTTCGAAGAGCGGATGCGCTCGATCGCCGGCCCCGAGAGGACGGCGTGCGTGAAGCAGCCGTAAATCGACCGGGCACCGTTCTTCGTGAGCCCCTGCACGGTCCCGGTCAGCGTCCCGGCGGTGTCGACGATGTCGTCTACGATGAGGCAGTTCCGCCCTTCCACATCGCCGATGACATGCATGACTTGAGGCTCACCCCGTTCGCCGCGGCGTTTGTCGATAATGGCCAGGGCCGCGTCGAGCCGCTTCGCGTAAGCGCGCGCCCTTTCGACCCCTCCGGCGTCGGGAGATACGATGACCAGATCCTTGAGATTCAGGCGCGCGACGTGCTCGATCAGGACGGGCGCGGCGAAAAGATTGTCGACCGGTATGTCGAAGAAGCCCTGGATCGCGGGCGCGTGCAGGTCCATCGCCAGGATCCGGTGCGCTCCGGCCGCGGTCAGTAGGTCGGCAACCAATTTGGCCGAAATCGGCACCCGCGGCTTGTCCTTGCGCTCCTGGCGGGCGTAGCCGTAATAGGGCAGGACGGCGGTGATCCTCGCCGAGGATGAGCGTTTGAAGGCGTCGAGCATGACCAGAAGCTCCATCAGGTTCTGGTCGACCGGAGGGCAGGTCGGTTGGATGACGAAGACATCGGTCCCGCGCACGTTCTCGAGAATCTGGCAATAGGCCTCTCCGTCCGCGAAACGGTGGACTTCAATGCTGCCCACGGGAATGCCGAGATACTTACAAATGTCCCGCACCAGCGCCGGATGGGCACTTCCCGAGAAGATCTTGAGATTTCCGTCCACGCTCGCCATGCCGACCCTCGAAACCCTCGATCCGACCCGCCCCATCTCGCCGACCGTGGTTGGGGCGGGAGGATTCGAACCTCCGATCCCGGATCCAAAGTCCGGTGTCTTACCGCTTGACGACGCCCCAACAGGCCGGCCCGGCAAGGCGCGCTCAGGCGGGCGTTCGATCCTCCGGGAGGCCTTCGTTCGAGGGTCCTTCGTCCCCCCGGGCGAGCAGCTCCCGATACCTGACCAGGATTCTCTCCTCGATCCTCTTCCGCGTCTCGTTGTTCAGGGGATGGGCGATGTCGCGGAACGTGCCGTTCTTTCTCTTCTTGCTCGGCATCGAGATGAAGAGTCCATTCGTGCCGCTGATGACCTTGATATCGCTGATGACAAAACAGTCGTCGATGATGATCGAAACGAATGCCTTGAGCTTCTCCTCCCCGACGGGAAAAACGCGGACGTCGGTGATCTCCATGCCCGGCGTCCCTCCATGAATGAAGGGGTCCGTGATTTACATCAAGCCGAGGCGGTTACGGTAGACGCTGCGCCCGACCGGCACGCAACTCCAGGCGCGCCAGCCCTGACGTTCCATCTCGTCCACAGCCCTCGAAGAGTTGTCCGCCGCATCGAACAATCCAAACACGGCCGAACCGCTCCCGGTCATCGCCGCCGCCGAAGCTCCGGCGCGCAGCAACCGCTCTTTGATTTCACGGATCGCGGGGCAGAACCCGATCGCGATCGACTCCAGGTCATTGCCGAGGCGCACCCAACCCTCCAAGGTGCCTGGAGAGACATTCCCGAGGCCAGGAATGCTACCGGTTTTGGCATGAGGTGTCAACGGCTCTTGCACTTGCGCATAGACATCCCGGGTCGAAATCGACACCCCGGGGTGAACCAGGACCAGCGGGCGAGGAGGAAGATCTGGAAGCGGGCTGACCTCGGTCCCCCGACCACGGACATGCACGGTCCCGCCGATCAGAAACAGCGGTACATCGGACCCCAGAACGCCTGCGAGGACTCGGAGCCTATCCTCTCCAAGCTGCAGGTTCCATAGATGATCGAGGCCGACAAGGGTAGCCGCCGCGTCGCTGCTGCCTCCTCCGAGGCCTGCACCGACGGGGACCCGCTTACGGAGGAGAATGCGCGCCCCCGGAGCGTCTTGAACCCCCAGGAGGGCAGCGGCCGCCTTCCATACCAGGTTGCTCTGATCGGCGGGCAGCTCCTTAGGCTCCACTTCGAGGTAGATCCCCTCCGCCGTCTCGAGGTCGAGGGTGTCGTGCAGGCTGATCGTCTGCGCCACGGAATCGATCTCATGGTAGCCGTCGGGGCGGCGCCCGACGACCTTGAGGTAGAGATTGATCTTGGCGTGAGCCTGGAGGGTGTATCGCCTCATCTCTCCCGATCCGCGGTCGAGCCGAGGAGGCCCGCCGCGGTCAGGGAGGCGAGAAGCGGCCGCTTCTCGAATCCTTCAGGGACCGGAGGTGCGAAAACTGCGGGCGCCGTAGCGGACAGAACCGGCCCCTCGATCGCCGTCAGCTCTACCCGGGCATTCTCGCGCGCCAGCCTGAGGCGAATCCGCCGCGGCCAGCGCGGTCCCGAGCCGGTCTCGTGATCCTCGTACTCAACCTGAAGCATCATAGCACCGGTGATGCCATCCCGCACCGAGGCCTCGGTGAGAATCCCGCCGCGATCCTGGCAGCGGGCCCGATAGCGGATCTCGTTAGGCGGGCATGTGACCTCGTACCAGGCAACCGTGCGTCCGAACGTCGCGGCCAGTTTCGTCTGCACCTGCTGCTGCACCGATTCGGGCGAGCACATCGGGCGGCCGGTCAGGAGAGCCACGACCTGTGCGGGGTTGAGGGGCAGTCCGAGCAGCCGGTCGAGCGTCTCGGAGCTGGCCGGAGCGGCCTCGTAGCTTTTGTCTCCGGGCACCAGGGCCAGGGCGTCGGCCCCGTCCACCGCGACGATCAAGCGCGCGCCGCCCACCGGACCGAAGAATTCGAGGCGGAGCCGGTCGGGCGGACGAAGAGCTGCGGCCATCTTGAAGTGCGACTTGCCCCTCGGACCGTCCGTCTCCACCCGGAACAGGGCCCGGTAGGCCGGCAGGACATCCGGGCTGGGCTGCAGCTCCGCAACTCTGGAAGTCGTGACGCATGCCGTGCCCGCCAGGAGGGACAGCAGGACGGACAGCGCGAGCGCCCGCGGGCGTGATAGCGCCGCCGTGGACGCATCGAGGCTCCGCTTGCCGATCTTACGACGGCGGCTCATCGGGGAGCTTCGGCCGCAACCCGCGCCCGCTGGAGTTTGTCCCGTACCCGCCCGGGCTCTTCGTGGTCATGGTGGAGGGCCGATTCCCACTGCCGTACGGCCTCTTCGAGTCGTCCGGTGGCCATCAGCAGGTCTCCGAGGTGCTCCAGGATGGCCGGGTCGGCCTGGTCGTAACGCAGAGCATCCCGCAGGTTCTTCTCGGCCTGCTCGTAGAGCGCCAGCTTGAACTGCGCCCACCCGAGACTGTCGAGATAGGCGGGATTCTTCGGGTCGAGAGCTAGGGCGCGCTGCACGTAGGTGATCGACTCCTTCAGCTTTAGGCCGCGATCGGCCAGCATGTATCCGAGATAGTTGAGCGCCATCGCATTGTTAGGATTGAGACGGATCGCCTTGGCCAACAGCCGCTCCGCCTGCCCGCTCTCCCCCATTCGCTCCATCGCCGCCCCTCGTGCGAACACCAGGCCGTCATCCGCGGGGTGGCGCTGGGTCCCCTCCTTGAGCACCGCATCCGCTTCGGCAAACTGCTTCTGCCGCAACCACGCTTCCGATATCCGCGAATAGGCCTCCGGGCTGCGGTCCTTCTCCTGAAGCACCCGTCCGAAGAGGGTGCGCGCGCCCTCGAGGTCGGCCCGGACGATGAGGATCTCTCCCTGCGCGACCTGGATGTCGAGATCGCCCGGGAATCGGCGGAAGGCTTCCGTCAGAGTCTTCTGGGCTTCCTCGGGCTTCGCCGCCTCGAGATTCGCTCGAGCGAGGAGGAGAAACAGCTCCGGGCCGGGCTCATCTGCCGCCTCCAGGGCCTTCATGAACGACGCGGCCGCCGCCTCCCAGTCACGCGCATCCATCTTGATGAGGCCGATCTGGGAGTGAGTCAGCGTCAGGACCGCCGACTCACGGTCGGACAGCGCCCCCCGGCCGGCCGACAGATCGAGGAGCGCGTTGAATCCTGCGAGCGCCGCTTCTGAATTCCCTTCCTTCTCCTGCAGCCGGGCCTTGTGGAAGCGCGCTTCGAGGTATCCCGGCTGGCGTTCTATCAATCGATCGTAGCGCGTCATCGCCGCATCGGCATCCCCCGCGGCCTCGTAGGCCTGGGCCAGCGCCAGGAGGGCCGCTGAATCGACGGGATCGAGCCTCTGGGCCTCCTCCAGCGAGGCGATCGCCTCCTTGAAGCGCCCGGCGCGCAGCTGCAATGAGCCGAGCCGGCTTTGGACCGCCGCCGTCGGAGAGACGCCGCGGAGCAGGCCCTCATAGACACCGATCGCCTGATCGGGCTTTTTCTCGTACTCGTAGAGCGCCGCCAGGCTGTCGGCCACTTCGAGGCTCGAAGGAGATCGCTCGGCCGCGCGCCGGAGATTGCGCTCCGCTTCGTCGAGATTTCCCCGGCGCGCCTCCACCTTGCCCAGAAGGAGAGAAAGGGTAGCGTCCAGTGACTCCGACCGTGCAAAGGCATGCAGCTGGGTCGCCGCCTCGTCGAGCCGTCCCGTCTGAAACAGAATCTCGGCCAGGGGCTGGACGGCATCGCGGTCGGAAGGGTTGGCCTCCAGGGTGGCCCGGTACTGCTCGATGGCGCGCTCCACGTTGGCGTCGGTGTCCCGCCCCTCGCGGGCGCGGCTCAAGGCGATGTCCGCCAGAAGCCGGTGCGCCTCAGATACCCGAGGATGCGCCGTGGCGACTTGCTGCGCCAGGGAAGCGGCGCGGTCGAGATCATTCAAGGTGAAGCGCAGCTGGGCCAGCTCGAGCAGCAGATCGGGGTCGGTATCGCGCGCCGCCGCGCGCTCCAGGAAATCGATGGCCGAGGAGAAATCCCGCTCGAGGAGCGACTGCTGCGAGAGCGAGTAGAGCTGGTAGGCCTGCGCCTGACGCGAGATGTCGCCGGGGTCCGTTGCCGCCGCGGTGCCCGCGAGTGTGGAGCCGGCTGCCAGAAGCACCGCCATCACCAGACAGAATCCTGTGCGTGTCATCGCGTCTTCACCGTTTCGGGCTCATCGAACTTCATCTTGAGGCGACGTGAGAGTCCACCGAGACTCATGCCCAGCTGTCGCGTCTGCTTGGAGTGAAAGTCGGCGTCGACCCCCTGGATGTCGTCATAGGAGCGGTCGGCGCTCGTCACCCGGGCCTCGATCCTCCGGTGCCCCGGGGACACCTGAAGGGAGCGTACCCAGAGACTCTTGGAACCGCCGCGAATCGGCTCGTCGAGCACCTTGTTGCCATCGATCCGGACGACGACATGACCGCCGCTGAAGCGATGGCTCAGGGTCAGCTTCAGGCGCGCCATCGAGGCCGGATCCGAGCTCATGGCGGTCTCTTCCGGCGGCGCGCCGCTGCCGCGGTCCCATGGCGCCGCGGTGACTGCCGCGAGCGGACGATCTCCGGCCGAAACCGCCGGGGCTCGCCGGAGCAGGTACGGAGCGGAGGCCAGCATCCCCAGGCAGAGCAGGAAGACGACCCATCCCAGGCCGAGAGGCGAGCCGGCACGGATCAGGACCGCGGCCCAGCGAGGAGCCAGGAAAGTGATGCCCCGCACCCCCCCCTCCCGCGAGGACGGGGCGGTCTCCGCGGCGGCGCGGCCGGAGACCAGCGTCGCCGGAACCGAGCGATCGGCGGACCCCTTCCACTCGGCCACCGCGCTCCGTAGATCCTCCGCGAGATCGGCGCAGCGCGTGTAGCGGCCCGAGGCTCCCTTGGCGAGAACCTTCCGCATGACTCGATCGAACGCCGGCACGAGCGAAGGATTCAGTTTGGTGACCGGCGGGGGATCGACGTTGACGACCTGGTAGGAGATCGCGGTCACGCTCTCGCCCATGAATGGCTTCTCCCCCGTCAGGAGCTGATACAGGATCACGCCGAGGGAGAACTGGTCGGTGCGGCCATCGACATCCAGACCGGTCACCTGCTCGGGGGCCATGTAGTTGGGCGTTCCGAAGAAGCGTCCCGGTCGTGTCAGCCCGCCTGCGGCGAGGCGGGCGATGCCGAAGTCGAGGATCTTGGCCTGGCTGTTCTCTGTCAGGATGATGTTGGCGGGCTTGACGTCCCGATGGACGACGCCGTTCTCGTGGGCGTAGTCGAGCGCGCCGGCGAGCTGGGCGACCACGTCCGCCACCTGGGTCAGTGGGAGACGCCCTCCGCCCGCCAGGAGATCATGCAGATTGGTGCCGGTCACGAACTCCATGGCGATGTAGGCGTCGCCGTCGCCGCTCTTCTCGCCGACGTCGTAGATGGTCACGATGTTCGGGTGATTCAGCCGACCCGCGATCTGCGCCTCGTGATAGAAGCGCTGCAGGAACTCCTCTTCCTCCCCCGGACCAAGGGGGAAGGCGAAGGCGATCGTCTTCAGGGCGACGACCCTGCCGATGCGCGGGTCGCGGGCCTTGTAAACGGCCCCCATCGCCCCGCGCCCGACCTCCTCAAGAATCTCGTAGCGCCCGATCGTCTTGGGCTTGTCCATCAGTGCGATCCCCTGCGGTCGAGGCCGGCGAGAGTGGAGGCGGGAACGACCTTGATCTCCGCCGACCGGAGCAGGTCCGCACAACCTCTCAGCGCCGCCGCCGTGACGCGATCGGCATGCCCGATCCCCACGGCCGCCCCCTGTTCGCGCGCCCTCCTGAGAAGCTCGCGGACCTGGCCTTCAATATAGGACTCCTCTCGCCTGTCGTCCAGGAACACGCTGCGCTCCAGCGCGGGAATCCCCATGTCACGCGCCATGTCGTAGGCGACCGTCTCGCTGGTCGTCCGGCTGTCGAGGAAGTAGAGCCCGCGCTCGCGAACCACCTCCAGAACCGCCCGCATCGCCACCGGGTCGGCGGTCACCCGCGACCCCATGTGGTTATTCACCCCCACCGCCTCGGGAACCTCGTCGAGCGCCCGGCGTACCGTCGCGGTGATCTCGGCCGGCCGCATCTTCTCCGAGATCGCTCCTTGCCCGGGATTACGAGCGGGAAAGGCCAGCGGCTCCATCGGCAGATGCAGGATCACTTCCCGGCCCGAGGCTCGCAGCCGTGAGGCCAGGCTTCGAGTGTGGCTCTGGAACGGCAGGACCGCGAAGGTCAGCGGCAGACCGAGGCTCGCCATGTCGAGCGCCGGCCCCTCTTCGAAGCCGACATCGTCGATGACGATCGCGACACGGGGCGTCTCCTCTCCGGCCGGCACCCAGTCGTCTTCCGGCGAGGTCTCCGGTGAGCGAGGGCGAGGCCGCGGGGAGGGCAGGGCCGGCTCCTTGCGGGATCCTTCATGCCCGCGACCATGAGCGGACACGGTTCGGGCACGGTCGGCCTGAGGGCGATCCAGGTACTCGAGGAGCCCGATGCAGAGGGTCACGAGGAGGGCCAGCGCGACGATCGGCCAGAGCCCGCTCTGCCGGGATCCCCCGGCACGGCTCACGCAGCGTTCCGGTGGGGCGTGGACGACAAGCCGTGCACGTAGTCGATTGCCTTCTGGCGCTGCGGATCGTCCGGATCCGATTCGTCTCCTTCGACGCCGAGGTCGGGCTCGATGCCTTTGCCGTTCCACTCCTTGCCGGAGGGGGATTGGAACTTGCCGACGGCCAGCAGAACGCCGTCCCCTCCCTGCATCGGGAGGAGGCGCTGCTGGGTCCCCAGCCCCCAGGTTCTCTGGCCGAGGATCGGCGCGCCGAGACCGTCTCGCAGGGCGGCGCCGAGCACCTCGCAGGCGCGGCCGGTTCCTTCGTCCACCAGGACGGCCATCGGCTTGTCCCAGGCGAGGCGCCGGCCGTCGGCGCGGTAAGCCTTGTCTCCCTCGTAGCGATCGGTCACGGTGACGATGATGCCTTCGGGGATGAACAGGCTGGCCATGCCGATCGATTCCGCCAGGGCGTCCGAGACGCAGCCACGCAAATCGAGCACGAGCCGCTGCGCCCCGCGTCCCCTTAAGGATGAGATGGCCTGATCGAGGCGTCGCGCATCACCTTCGTGAATCGCCGCGACCCGCACAACACCGACGTCCCCGGCCACCAGGGCCCCCGAAGGAGGCGCCATCCCGAGCGCCTTGCGGACCAGGGTGAAGGTCTTTCGTCCCCCGCCTTCGAGGGGGTTCACGACGAGGCTCGTTTTGCTGCCCGTCTTGCCGCGCAACAGCTGCCCCGCCTCCCAGGGCCCCATCTGGCGCGTCGATCGCCCGTCGATGCTGATGATCAGGTCGCCCGAGCGGATGCCCGCTTCGGCCGCCGGTGACTTGGACGTCACCGCGACGACGACGACGTACCCCCGGCGCTTCGATATGGCCAGCCCCACCTCCGCCGGGCCGGCGGTCTGGCCAAGCGCGGCTTTCTGATACTTGTCGGCCGTCAGGTACTCGTTGCCGGGATCGAGCGATTCCAGCATGCCGCGATAGGCCCCGTCCATGAGCGTGTCGATCTGCACCGGTTGAACGTAATTGTTGACGATCAGGTACAGCGCCTCGTTGAAGAGCTTGAGGTAGCCGTAGGGGCTCTCCACGGCAACAACGCGCCCCATCAACCCTCCCAGGAGGGTGAACATGATGATGCCCGCCGAGAACAGCAGCATGACCTTTCGATCGAGTGTGATTTTCATCTCGACACCTCTTTCTAGGGCGTATGGTGTGACCCGCGTGGCGTTGGCCCGGGGCGTTCGGCCGCCCGGCCGGTGCTGCCGCGCAGCCATGGCCCCGGATCTTCCGGCCTGCCATCGTGCCGGATCTCGAAATAGAGCCCCGGGGTCTCGAAGGCTCCTCCTTCCCCGGAGCGAGCGATCAACTCCCCCTGGCGCACGTCCTGCCCGACCACGACGAGACGCTCAGACACGTGGCCGTAGATGGAAAGATAGCCGTCTCCGTGGTCGATGACAACCATTTCGCCATATCCTCTGAACCAATTACTGAAGATGACCCGCCCATCGAAAACCGTGTGCACGCCCTGTCCGGCCGGCGCGGCGATGTCGATCCCGGGATGGGGCACCACGGTGTTGAAGCGCGGATGGCGAACATTCCCAAACGGCACGGCCAGGGTTCCCTGGATCGGCCAGGCGAGCTGTCCGCGGCGGCGGCCGAAGCCCAGCGACGAGAGAGCCCCTCCCGGGCCGGGCTTGGCGAGGGTCTCCAGCAGGGCACGAATCTCTTTCTCCATTCCCACGAGCTCGGCAAGGGCGCGGGTCTGCGACGCCTGCTCACGGCGAATTCCGGCGAGCACGGCGTTCTTGCGCCGGCGGCTGTCCCGCAGCTCCTGATCCTTCGCCTGAAGCTCGGACTCGATCCGGTCGAGATCGTCTCGCTGCCGGCCCAATTCGGCCAGGACATCATCGAGTCTCTGCCGATCGGCGCGGTAGGCCTCGATCCGCCGGCTCTCGCCCAGGCCAAGCGCTTCGACGGCACGCTGGCCGGCGGCGAATTCCGCCGGGGAGGATGAGGCGGCGATGACGCGCAGGTATCGGGTCGGTCCCACCTTGTACACCTCCCGGAGGAGCCGGCCGAGATCCCTCTCGGAGTCGGTAATCCTCGTCTCGAGGGCGGCCGCGCTCTCCTGCGTCTCGCTCTCATGCGCCCGCACGGTGCGAGCCTCCTGGCGCAACGACTCCGCTTCCCGCCCGAGCAGCGCCGCCGTCAGATCGAGCTCCTCGATCGCGTCCAGCACCGAGCCCGCCCGCGCCGCGCTCCCGGCGAGGCGCTGTTTCAGCTCGGCGATCTCCGCCTGGATTCTCTCGAGCCTCGCCTGCTCGGAAATCCGTTTCTGCTCCGAGCCGGCCTCCGTGCGCCCGGCGCGCGCCGTGGTAGGGAGCCCGACAAGCGCCAAGATCAGAAGCGGTTCAATGACGCAGCGTCTGGCCATCGATCCCTGCCTGCGGAGGCACGCCCAGAAGCGTGAGGACGGTGGGAGCAACGTCGGCGATCCCAGGGTGGGGCACGGCGAGAGGAACATTCGCGAACAGTACCCCCGGCACGATGGAGGGGTCGTTGGAGCAGTGGTCACCGCTCCAGGCCTTCAGATTGTCTTCGAACAGATTGGGCGGCACCTCGCCCAGAGCCGTCTGCCAGCCGATCCGATAGTGCGGACCGTTGGCCGCCCGAAGGTCGGGCACGAGCCGTGGATCGAAGCCGGAGTAGATCTCCTCGCGCCGATACACGTGCATCACCGGGTGCTCGCCCGTCGTCGGATCGATCAGCGCCTCGAGCTGCTTCACGATCGCCTCGCGCACCTCCTCGTACTCTCGACCCGGCGCCACGCTTCCCTTCGGCTCGCGGCCCAGGAGATTGATGTAGATGTTGCCCAACCCCAGGGCGTACGCCCTGGTGCGGGACCAATCGACGTACTTGAAAAATTCCCCAAGCTCGCCGCGGTCGAAGAGATCCTCGAGCGTCTTCCCGCCCGAAGCCCCCTGCCGGAGCACCATGAAGCCGTTCTTCACCAGCCAGGTGTTGTAGTTCACGCCGCGCCGGAACGAGGTAAAACCATGGTCGGAGCAGATGAGCAGTGCCGTGCGCGGGCCGATTCGGCTGATGGCCTCGCCGACGATTCGGTCCATCCGCTCGTACGCCTTGGGGATTTCTCCCGCATAGACGGCGGCCAGGCGCGCGTCATAGAGCGGGTGGCCGGGATCGTGGAGCCGCCAGAGCATGTGCCCGACCCGATCCGGGAAGTCGAACACCTGCACGTAGAGCCGCTCCTGGCCGGTTTCGAGAAAGCGCTTCATCATGCGCAGCTGAACATCGACCGTGGCCTCCATGTCCTCGAGAAAGTGCTTTTCGTCGGTCAGCCCCGAGGGGAGGGACCATGTATCGATCGGCCAGCCGAGCGTCTTGAAGAGCCCGAACTCCTTCAGAAGATCACGGGCAAACGACCGCGGCGCGGTGAAAGGAACCGGCTGGCAGGTGGGGTGGAAGTTGAGCGGCGACATGTACAGCTTCAGTTCGGGCTCCAGGGAGAGCAACTTAAAGCGGACGATCCCCTTGAGGCCCGACACCAGATCGACCAGCGGGTTCACCGGTATCGGCACGATGAACCAGTCGCTCCAGCCCCCGGGGCGAAGCGTCTGGCGTTGACCGGCGAGATCGATGGTGGCGGCCCCCTCCGCGGCCTCGATCCGGAATGGGACGTCGAGACGCTTCGGCACGCCGCGCGCTTCGAGCTCGCGCTGTTTCGCCGCCCGTCGCTTCTGACGCTCTTCCGGGTTCTGAATGCCGCTGGCCGCCTCGTCAAGAACGAAGTCGTAGAACGGCTTGTTGAGCGGCCCCACGATGCGCGTCGCGATCGTCCCCTTACGCCGGTCGAGCTTCACGATCTCGACGCTGAATTGATTGTCCGGCAAAGCCAGAGTTGCATCCGACGTGTAGAAGGACGGCGAGCCGATCCGTCCTCGCATGTCGGGAACACCCAGCCCGGAGAGCATCTCCAGCCCCGAGGCCTCCTCCGCCGGGAAGGTGTCGGGCACGTTCAGGACCCGCGCGGTGAAACCGGCCCGCGTGGCGGCGGCCCAGAAGGTTTCCCCCTTGCGGGCGTTCCAGGCCGTCGGGAGCTCGCGCGGCAGCAGGCGGGCGAAGATCGCCGCCGAGCCGGCTCCAAGCAGGAAGGCGGCGAGCGCCCCGCACCCGAGTGCGAGCGCTCGGCGTCGGCGCACCGCCAAAGCCGCGACCGCGGCCAGCGCCATCGTGACTGCGGCCACGAGCCCGCCGAGCATCGGGGGGGTGCGGGCGCCGAACAGAAACGGTTTCTTGCCCACCCTGATCATGGCGAAATCCGGCAGGTACGTTCCTTCGGTCCGCCGCAGGAAGTCGAAAATTTCCGTCCGCCCCGGGTTCAGGCCGGTCGAGAACGAGGCCCAGGAAACGGGAGTCTGCGGCGGGTTGGCCGGCCGCAGCGGGCTGTAGGTGCCCTGCGCCCGGAGCCGCGACAAGTTCGGCAGCTTCCCCTCGCTCAGATACTGCTCCACCAGTGAGGCATCCGCCCCGTCGAAGCCGAGGACGATCACCTTGTCGTAGTCAGCCGCGTTGATCATCCCGGGAGATAGAAGCGCCAGGAGGAGCGCCCGTCGGCCCCACGACCGCCAGTCGGGTCTTTCATGTGCCCAGATCAACGGGCGATCCTCCGGTGCTTCAATGATTTATGCCTCGAACTACGCGTTTGGATTATAGGTCACGGAGCGCTGGCCATCAACACGTTGACCGATGGGGGTGTTTTAGTTATCATCGCCCGCCATTTAAATAACCTCCTTCTGTCCATAGATTTGCCCTGATTCGGTGAGCCGATGCTCGAGGCGATTGCCGCCAAGCCGGAAAGATTGATCATCGGCATCATGTCAGGGATCTCTGCCGACGGCGTCGACGCCGCCCTCGTCAAGGTGCGGGGTTGTGGTGAAAGCCTCACCTGGCGCCTGTTGCGCCATGAGACGCTGCAGTACTCGCTGAAGGTGCGCGATCTCATTCTCCGGTGCGCCGAGCCGGGGAGCGGCGACGCCGCCTCGATCTGCCGGCTGAATGTCCTGCTGGGAGAATTGTTCGCACGCGCCGCCTCGCATGTGGCAGCGCGCGCCGGTTTCGATCTGAAGAGCGTGGATCTCATCGGTTCGCACGGCCAGACGGTGCAGCACCTGCCGCAGCCGGTGATGATCACCGGCATCGAAGTGCGCAGCACCCTGCAGGTCGGCGAGCCGGCCGTGATCGCCGAGCGGACCGGATGCACGACGGTCGCCAGCTTCCGGGCTCGCGACATGGCCGTGGGCGGGCAAGGCTCGCCGCTGGTGGCCTACGTCGACTACCTGCTCTTCCGGCATCGCGCCCGCGGGCGTCTGGTGCTGAACCTCGGCGGCATCGCCAGCCTGACTGCCATCCCGGCCAGCGCCGGTCCCGAAGGGGTTCTCGGCTTCGATACCGGCCCGGGCAACATGTTGATCGACGGTCTGGTCTCTCAGATCACCGGGGGCCGAGAGGCCTTCGATCACGATGGCCGGTATGCTCGCCGCGGGAAGCTCCGGCCCGAGCTTCTGGAGAAGCTCATGGCCCATCCTTTCCTTCAGGCAGCGCCGCCGAAGTCATGCGGCCGGGAGGAGTTCGGTCGTCCCTGCCTCGAGGGGATCCTGAAGGACAACGCGGGAGCGCCCAAGGACGACCTGGTCACGACCGTCACGCGCTTCACCGCCGAATCGATCGCGGCCGCCTGCCGACGCTTCGTGCTGCCGCACAATGTCTACGAAGAGGCGATCGTCTCCGGCGGTGGCGCCCGCAACGGCTTTCTCATGGAGCAGCTGCGCGCCGCCATTCCGGAGCTGTCGATCAAAGAGAGCGACGAGTACGGCCTCCCGGTCGCCGCCAAGGAGGCGGTCGCATTCGCCATCCTGGCGAACGAATCGATCCAGGCGCGGCCCAACAATCTGCCGGCGGCGACCGGGGCGTCCCGCCCGGTCGTCCTGGGAACGATCGTCCCGGGATCGGCGGGGCAATGATCCCGGCGCGGCGGCGCCTCCTCCCGCTGATCCTCCCCCTCTCCGCACTGCCATTCTTGATCTCCTGCCAACCGGTCCTCGATCCGGCGGTGACCCTGACCGTGGCGATCGACAGCGGGCCTTCCAGCCTCGATCCCCGCCTGGGGTCGGACGAGGCAAGCAAGCGGGTCAACGAGTTGATGTACAACGGACTCTTTCGGGTGGACGAGTCGGCACGCCCGGTTCCGGATCTCGCCGCCGCCGTGGAGCGCCCGGATGATCGCACCGTGATCGTCACGCTGCGCGACGACGTCCGGTTTCAGGACGGAGCACGGCTCGAGGCTCGCGATGTCGTCGCCACCTACCGCTCGATCCTCGACGACGAGGTGCCCTCGTTCCGCAAGGGAGACCTGTCGATGCTGGCCGAGGTGTCGCCGTCAGGCGAACGCTCCGTCGTCTTCCGGCTGAAGCAGCCCTTCGCGCCGATTCTCATCAACCTCGCCGTGCCGATCCAGAGAGCTGGCGCCGGCCCCGAGGCCGCCCGCCATCCGATCGGAACCGGTCCGTTCCGTCTCATCCACTACCGCAAGGACGAGGATATCCTCCTGGAGCGGTTCGATGGCTACTTCGGCGGCGCGGCGGGGGTTCGCTGGGTTCATCTGAAGATCATTCCATCCGAAACCGGCCGCCTGCTCGAGCTTCTCAAGGGGAGCGCCGACCTCATCCTCAACGATCTCTCCCCCGACCAGCTCGACCGGGTGAGGCGAACCCCCGGGTACCAGGTCGAGACGATGCCGGGCCGCAACTGCGTCTACATGGTGTTCAATCTTCACGATCCGATCCTGGCGGATCGTCGGGTCCGCGAGGCGATCGCGCGCGCCATCGATCGCTCCGCGATCATCCATCACCTCCTGCACGACGCCGCGCGGCCCGCCACCGGGCTGTTGCCCCCTTCCCATTGGGCCTACGAGGCCGAAGTTCCGCGCTACGACTTCGACCCTTACGCCGCGGCGCTGCTCCTGGACCGCGCCGGCTACCCGGATCCGGATGGAGACGGTCCCGCCATGCGCCTGCGCGTCACCTACAAGACATCGAGCAGCGAGCTCGCGCTGCAGCAGGCCACCGTGATCCAGGAGCAACTGGCGCGGGTCGGGATCGGCCTCGACATTCGTGCCTACGAATGGCCGACGTTCTACGACGACCTGAAGGCGGGACGATTCCAGCTCGCGGTCTCCAACTGGACCGAGATCTCCGACCCGGATATCTATCGCCTGCGCTTCCATTCGCGCGCCCAGCCGCCCGGCGGTTTCAACCGCGGGGGCTATGTCAACCCGGCGGTGGATCGGCTGATCGAGGACGGGGACGCTACCCTCGACGAGGCAGGCCGGAGGCGAATCTACGCACAGATTCAGCGCCTGCTGGCGCAGGACCTTCCCACGATCAGCCTCTGGCACCGGGACGTCTTCGCGGCCCGGCGGATCCGGGTCCGGCACCTTCGGCTCACGCCTGGAGCGGACTTCACGCCCTTCCGGGAGATCTCGCTCGAGCCGCCCGGGATTCCCGCCTCAGGCGATCCGGCGGCCGAGAATCCGCTCGATCGCGGCGATCGACACGGCCCCCACCCGGATCACCCGGGGGGGATCGACGGTGAGATCGAGAACGGTGGAGGGCGCGGCTCCTCGCGTGGGGCCGGCGTCCAGGATCAGATCGATCTCCCTTCCCAGGGCCTCTGCGACTTCGGCCGCGGTCGTCGGCGCTCCCTGCCCCGAGCGATTGGCGCTCGTGGCGACGATCGCTCCGCCCACGGCACGCGCCAGCGCGGCGGACACCCGGTGGGGCGAGATCCTGATGCCCACCGTCCCGGCTCCCCCCAGCAGCCTGGACGGGAGCGTGGAGGCGGCCGGGAGCACCAGGGTGAGCGCCCCCGGCCAGAAGGCCGCCGCCAGGGAGCGAGCCGCTTCTCCCCAGTCGCGCACGCATCGGCGCAGGGCCGCCTCATCCGACACGATGATCGGCAGCGCCAGGCTAAGGGGACGTCCTTTGGCCTGGAAGACGCGCTCGACCGAACCGGGGTCGAACGGATCGGCGCCGAGCCCGTAGAAGGTCTCCGTCGGATAGGCGACCAGGCGGCCGGCGCGCACCATGGCGGCCGCGTCCTCGATCGCCCCGGTCGCCGGCTTCTCGGGATCGATCTGAACCTGTCGACTCATGGCGCACCTTTCACGTGCGGGGCGAAGGCATGACTATAGATCAACGGAGACGGATGTGACGATTGGGGGCGGGCGCGCCATCACCAGCCTGCAGAATCCGGTGGTCAAGCGGGTGCGCGCGCTCGAGGCCGATCGTGTTCTGCGCGAGCGCCAGGGTCTCTACCTCGCCTGGGGCCTCCATCTGGCCCAGGAGGCACTCGCAGCGCGCGTTCCGGTCACGCAGGCCCTGGTCGGCGACGCCCTCCAACAGTCGGCCGAAGGCGGCGCCATTCTGCGCGCTCTCGAGTCCGTGCGCACTCCAATCGTCCTCGTGGGCTCCCGGGTCCTCGAAAGCATCGTCCCCGGCGCCTCGGACCAGGGGATCCTCTTGATCGTCCGTCGGCCCCGTGTCGATCTCCCGCGTCTTCTCGCGACCCTTCCGACCCTTCTCCTCGCCGCGCATGGGGTGCAGGATCCCGGCAACCTCGGGTCGATCATCCGCAGCGCCCGAGGCTTCGGATCGAGCGCGGTGATCGTCCTGCGCGGCTCGGCGGATCCGTTCGGCAGCCGGGCCGTCCGCGCGGCGATGGGGGCCCCGTTCACCTTGCCGATCGTCGAGGCCGCGGCTCCCGAAGCGCTGGATGCGCTGCTTCGCGCAGGATTGGCCATCGTGGCCACCGATCCCGCCGGGGAACGTCTTCCATCCGAGATCGATCTCGGGGCTCCGACGGCCATCGTGGTGGGGAATGAAGGTGCGGGCCTGCCAACGACGATCCTGCAGGCGGCTTCAGCGCGGGTGCGGATCCCCATGGCGGCCGGCGTCGAGTCGCTGAACGTGCACGCCGCGGCCGTCACGCTCCTCTACGAGGCGGCGCGGCAGAGGTCATTCTCCGGGCTCCGCTGAACCCGCCAGCGAGCGATCATTCGCGAGCCCGCCCCCGGCCCGCGGGCGGCCGCGCCGCCGACCCCGCCTGCACCCGCGCCAACGGCAGTGTGAAGATGAAGACCGAACCTTGCCCCGGCTCGCTGCTGACCCTGATGGAGCCGCCATGCAGCCGGAGGATGTCGCGGACGATCGACAGACCGATGCCGGTCCCTTCGTACTTCCGCCGTGACGAGCCGTCCACCTGGTAGAAACGCTCGAAGATCTTGCCCTGCTCCTCCGCCGGAATACCGATACCGGTGTCGGCGACCTCCATTTCCAGGAAGCCGCGCGGTCCCTTGCGCGCCCGGATGGTGATCCCTCCGCCTTCCTTGTTGAACTTGACGGCATTGGTGAGCAGATTGGTGAGCACCTGGCCGATCTTGGTCCGGTCGCCGCGCATCATCAGGTCGTCGGTCTCATATTCGGTCGTGACCGCGATGTTCTTCTTCTTGATCCGCTCGCCCACCATCTCGACCGCCTCGTCCACGACCTGCCACAAGGGGATGTCCTCGAGATGCAGCTGGGTCTCCCCCTTCTCCATGCGCGAGAATGACAGGAGGTTGTCGATCATCTCGACGAGTCGATCGATGTTCTTCAGGGCAACGGACAAACCGCGCTCCTGCTCCGGAGTCAGAGGACCCAATCGGCGCTTCAGGATCATTTCCGTGTAGCCCTTGATCGAGACCAGCGGCGTGTGCAGCTCGTGGGACACGTTCGCGAGGAGGTTCGATTTCATCTCGTCGAGGGACTTGAGCTCGGCGTTGAGCCTCTCGAGCTGCTCGTTGCGCTGGGCCAGGGATTTCTGGGCCTCCGCGAGCTCGCGATAGGCGCCCTCCAGCTCGGACTTGGCGCGCCCCAGGTCATCCATCCCCTGGCGCAGGTTGCCCTCCAGATCCAGCCGCACCGTGACATCGCGACTCGTGAAGAGGAGGCCGAGGATCTCGCCCGAGGCCGCGCGCACGGGACCGGTGGCGAGGTCCAGCAGGGCGCGACGTGGAACCGTCACCTCGAGCCCTTCAAGCCGTGGCGACGCGCCCGGCCGGGATGCCTCCTCCAGAAAAGAAAGGATCCGGGCCGGATCGGCGACCCGCGCCTGCAGCCGCCCGGCGAGTTCGGCCTCGGAAAGCCCTGGCATGTCCTCCGCGGGCAGCCCGAACTGCTCGCAGAATGCGCGGTTCGCCAGCACCACCGAGCCGCCGCGGCTCGAGACGCCGAGCACCAGGATGCCGTCAGCGGTCGACATCAGGATAGCCTGCAGGCGCGCTTCGCTGGCGGCGATCACCTGCTCGAGGCGCGCCCGGGCGGTGAGGTCTGCCACGGTGCCGATGAGCGCCGGCCGGCCTCCAAACTCGGTGCGCGACCAGGCGACGCGCGCCTCGAGCGGGGCCCCACCCGCCTCTCCCTTGAGCCGGCACGCGATCTCCCCGGCCCCCCCTTCCTCGCCTCGCTCGGCCCGCCGAACGATGTCCATCGTCCGCAGCAGGTCGCCGGCCTCCAGGAGGTCCTTGAATGGGCGCCCTTGCAGGGCCTCACGCTCGATCGCCACGATCCGGGCCAGGGCGGGATTGACATAGACCAGCCGCTCGCCCTGGAGGATGAAGACGCCATCCCCAACCCCCTCCACGAGGCGGCGGTGGCGCTCCTCCGACTCCCGCAAACGGGTCTCGAGCGCGCGCTCCGCCGTGAGATCGCGCGCCACCAGCAGGAAGCCCGCCGTCGCGGCCCGGCCCTCCGGCGCCGGAGCCAGGGAGATCAGCGCCGGAAAGAGCTCCCCGTCCCGACGCTGCAGACGGACTCGCTCCGCGATTCCCGCCTCGCGCAGAGAGCGTCGTGCCAGCTTTGGAAGGATCGTTTCCCAGGATCCTGGCGCGAACAGGATTTCGACGTGACGGCCGAGCATTTCCTCACGTGGCCAACCGGTCACCGCGACCGCGCCACGGCCGAAGGCGGTGATCTGCCACTCTCCATCGAGCGCGACCAGTGCGAGGTCGGAGGGAGCATCCATGAGAGCCAGCAGATCGCCCGAGCGAGCCGCCGCCTGTCGCAAGCGGGCCCGCAGATCGCCGAGGAGATGGTTGAGCTCGACGCCGAGGGTTTTGAGGCCGGTCTCGCTCTCGGGAGTCAGCTCGCCGACCTCCGGGTGCCGCCGGATCTCGCGCACCTGGCCGGCAACCCGTTTCGCCGAGCGCCTCAGGCTGCCCAGGGCAAAGATGGCCAGCGCGACCGCCACGCTGCCCGCCAGGAGCGCAACCGAGCCGACCATGAAAATCGCACCATCAGGAACCATCGCCATCACGCCTCGCAGGCGCCGCGGCGCCGCGACCCGGGAAGGGGCGGCGCTCTCACAGCGTACCGTCAGTCCCGCGCTCGAGCGTCGGGAACGGGAGCGCAGGACGGGCAAAGTAGAACCCCTGGCCGTAGCGCACACCGCACCGGCGGAGCGTGCGACACTCTTCCGGAATCTCGATCCCCTCGGCGATCACTTTGGCGCCGAACGACACCGCGACCTGGAGCAGGGACCGCACAACCTCCTGCTTGATCAGGCTGCGGTGAATGTTCTTGATGAGGGAGATGTCGACTTTGATGAAATCGGGCTGCACCTCCGAAATCGCCTGCAGCGAGGCGTATCCCGTCCCGACGTCGTCGATGGCCACCAGGAAGCCGAGCCGGCGGATCTGAGCGAGGTCGCGCCCGAACACCTCGAAGTCGGCGATGGCGTTGCGCTCGCTGATCTCGAGGACCAGATTGCGGGGCTGCAGGGGCGTCTCTCCGAGGGCCTGGAGAAGGCCGCCATTCTTGAAGCTGCGTGCTTCGAGGCCCTCCGACAGGGAATTCAGGAACAGCTTCTTGGTCGGGTCGAAGCCGTGCGCGTTCTTGACCGCCTGCCGCAGGCAGAGAGCGTCGAGCTCCGAGGAGAGATGGACGCTGTCCGACAGAGCGAACAGCACATCCGGCCCTTCGAGCCTGCTGTTCACCGGCCCCCGGGTCAACGCTTCGTACCCCATGATCGAGCCTTGATCCATGTCCACGATCGGCTGGTAGTGCGTGGTCAGGCACGCCCCCTCCAGAATGGCCCGCAGTTCCAGGACGCGCTCTATCTGTTGCCGATCGGTCTCGCGCAGGATCTTGGCGCGCGCCTCCCGGATGCCCTGATGCAGCAGGCGCTCAAACCGCGCGGACGCGTTGGGACGCACGAGGGCCGTGCCGACGGAGAAATCGACCCGTGTGTCGCCGGGGGCCCACTCGGCGGTCGCCAGGCGCGCCTGCAGATGACGCGCCAGACTCGTCGCGGAGCGGACCAGGTCCGCGGCCACCAGATCTCCCCCTCCCGGAGCGTCTTGCTGGAAGATGAGGAAGCTGTTGCCGTAGACGCCATCGAGTGTCACCAGGGTGCTGCCGGGCAGGGTCCTGCCGACGAGGGCGCCCAGGAGGGAGGCGACCCCCGCCAGAAGGCGATCGGTCACCTCCCAACCGTGAGCCATCTCGGTGGCGGCGAGCTGCGGGAAATCGAGGACGAGCACTCCCAGAGGGCGCCCCTCGATCCGGGAATTGAGCTCGTCCACCCGCAGATGGTAGCTATGCAGCCCGGTGATCGGATCGAATAGGGCGCTCTTCAGGCGCAGGAGGCCGGCCCGGGTCCGATGCGCCGCCACGGCCGGCGTCTCGCGCAACCCCCCGGTGCCGTCCGCCTCTCCCGGATGCCGCAGCTCGCTCATCCCACCGCCTCCGGACCACTGAGCGTGTCGAAAATCCGTTGCACGCGACCCAATAGCTCCTCGCACGAGAACGGTTTGGTGATGTACTCGAAGGCCCCTTCCTGAAGACCGTGGAGACGATCACCGACCTCCATCTTGATCGAGAAGAGCGCCACCGGAATCGCCTGTGTTCGCTCGTCCACCTTCAGGACCCGCAGCACCTGAAACCCATCCATCTCGGGCATGTTGATGTCGAGAAGGATCAGGTCGGGGTGCGCCTGTTCGATCTTCCGGAGCGCCTCCGGTCCGGACGACGCCGGCACCACGCGATACCCTCCCCCTTCCAGGACCAGGCGTGTCAACTCGACGATGTCGGCGTCGTCGTCCACCACCATGACGGTTCGGGGCATTCTTTCTCCGTCCGGCTCTCAGGGCCTCGTCGGCGCGGCGGCGGCCGCAGCGGCCGCGTCCATGGTGCCGACATAGCGTGCGATGAGCGACTCGTCCTCCGGCTGCATCTCGACGAACCGCACCCCCACGCCGGCGATCAGATGGGAGTCGGGGTCGCTCTGCACTTGCCGCACCACGACGGCGCGCGCGCGGATGGCGCAATGGCGTGCCTGGATTGGCAGACGCAGCGACAGCGTCACCGCAGTCTCGATCGGAAGCAACTCCGGAAGGGAGAGAAAGAGACCGGTCCGGCTGATGTCCTTGACCCGGCAACGCCGGCGGGCGCCGCCCGGCTCCGGCGCGATCTGCGCCGTGAGCCGTGCGCATCGGCGCGGCCCCCGTCGGTGCCAGACGCCTCCGAGCGATCCGAGGACCATCTCTAGAGCCTCCGGAGCCAGCGGCCTGGCGAGGGTGGCATCCGCGCCAGCCTCGAAGCAGGAGCCGAGACACGCCGGGGCACCGACCACCACCACGGGAGTGGCGCGCAGGGACGGGTCGCCCTTGAGCGAGCGCAGGCAGGCTGGCGCGTCGATACCTGAATGGTCCGTGTCAATCACGATGAGATCGGGGCGACCGCGACGTGCCTTGTCGAGCAGCTCCCGCCATCCGGAGGCACGCACGATATCGCACCCGAGTCGCCGGAGAAACGATGCTTCCAGCAGCCGGAAGAGACCGGCGTCGTCAACCATGAGGACCCGGGGCATTTTCTGGCTCGTTCGGGGCCCGCCTCGCGGGGCGATCGATCTGCGGGAAGTCTGCTCTCTCAGAAGCGCCGCAGCGCGGTGCCGATGCGTTCGAGATCGTAGCATAGCCGGCTCCGGCCATGCAAGGTTGGCAGGACCCTCGACCCCGTCGAGGCGAGGGCCGCACCTCCCTTGCCGGTGCTCAGTTGCGCGACGACCCGCCGCCGGCGGCTGCCTCGCCCGCGAGCGCCGGACCAGCGACCTCGGCCGCCGCAAGGGACCCGCGCTCGGCGGCCCCTTTGAGCGGGATGCCGAGCCGTTTCATCTTTTCGATGAGGGTGGTGCGCTTGATCTTCAGGAGCTCCGCAGCGCGGGTCTTGACCCATCCAGAATGCTCCAGGGCCTGATAGAGCATCCGCTGTTCGTAGCTGGCCAGCACCTCGTCCAGCGAAAATCCGTCCCCTCCAACCTGGAGGATCGGCATCTCCACCAGACCCTCGTCCAGCACCTCCCTGGGCAGATCCTCCCGTCCGAGCAGCGACTTCCCGAACGACAGCGCCACGGCGCGCTCGATGACGTTCTCCAGTTGCCGAACGTTCCCCGGCCAGGAATATTCGACCAGGGTCTTGAGGGCTTCCGGGGTGAATTGCTTGAGGGGCACGCCCATCTCCCGGCAATAGATGCCCAGGAAGTGCTGGAGCAGGAGGGGGATGTCCTGTCGCCGCTGACGCAGGGTTGGCAGCTCGAAATGGATCACGTTCAAGCGGTAGTAGAGATCCTCCCGGAAGCGACCCTCCTCCATCATTTTCTTGAGATCGACGTTGGTGGCGGCGATGACCCGGACGTCCACGGAGACCTTGGTGGTGCTGCCAAGAGGCACGAACTCGCGCTCCTGCAGGACCCGCAGCAGCTTGATCTGCAGGCCCATGCTCATGCTGCCGATCTCGTCAAAGAAAAGCGTTCCGGTGTCCGCGGCCACGAACCGACCGGAACGATCGGCGACCGCATCGGTGAATGCGCCCTTCGCGTGCCCGAAGAGCTCGTCCTCGAGAAGCGAGTCCGGAATTCCTCCGCAGCTGACCGAGACGAAGGGCTGACCGCGGCGATCGCCATTGAAGTGAAGCGCCTTGCTGACCAGTTCCTTGCCGGTGCCGCTGGCGCCGGTGATCAACACCGTGCTGCGCGTCGACGCAACCTGTTCGATGAGCCCGAAAATCCGCCGCATCTCAGCGCTCTGGCCGATGATGTTGTGGACGCCATAGGTACCCTCGAGTTGGCGCTTGAGGTAGACGTTCTCGCGCCGCAGTCGGCTGCGCTCCAGGGCGCGCGCGACGACCAGCTCGACCTCCTCCATCCTGAAGGGCTTGACGACGTAATCGACCGCTCCCATTTTCATCGCCTTGATGGCCGTCTCGACCGATGCGTAGCCGGTGATCATGACGACCGGCGTCTCGGCGCGCAGCGCCGTGAGCTCTTTGAGGATTTCCAAGCCGTCGACGCGCGGGAGAACCATGTCCAGGATGACCAGGTCGACCGGTCCCTCTCGCAGAGCGGCGACCGCCTTCTCCCCGGACTCCACGCTCGTGACTTTGTAGCCACTCTCTTTGAGGGCCTGGCCGAGCACCTGCCGAACTCCTTCGTCATCATCGACCACCAGGATCGTTTCGTCTTTCACGGGGCCTCTCCTCACTCGTGAGCGCCGACCGGGATCGCTCGTGGAATCTCTATGAGCAATCGCTGTGCCAGCCGGGTGACAGACTCAGAAGGTCAGGTCAGGGCTTGCCTGAGGCCGTTCAGAGGATCGCGAGGAGCAAGAGCGTCAGAAAGGTGACGTAAATCGTCAACGGTAAGGAAAAAAAGCGTCAACGAGCCGACTGGGGTTCCATCGGGGGAGAGGTGTGAGGTGACGCGACGGTCCTGTCAGTGCGACAGGCCGCCTCGACCCGGGGCAGGCACGCCGAGAACGCGCGCCCGGCCGCTGACGATTGATCCGGGTTGCACTTGAAGAACCGGAGTCGCGATCTCGCCTTCGAAGAGGCCCGTGGGTGAGACCAGCACTCGCGTCGCCGCCCTGATCGAGCCTCGCGCCTCGCCGGCGAGATCGACGCTTTGGACCTCGACCTCGGCCGCGACACGTCCGTTGCTGGCGATCGTCAGCTTGCCGCGCAGCACGATCACCCCGTCGACCTCGCCATGGATTACGACCGGTCCTTCTCCCCGGATGGCGCCGCGAATACGGGTCCGGGGGCCGATCACGGTTCGACCTCCGCCCTGCGGCGTCATATCCTCCCGATGCCGATCGGTGACCATCGGCTGCGCCGGCGCGGCGGAATCCTCGTTGCGCTTCTTGAAGAGCATTGCGGCGCTCGCTCCGCGGCGGAAAGAGATCCCGCAGAAGAAGGGCTGGAGCGGGCAGCGGGGTTCGAACCCGCGACACCGAGCTTGGGAAGCTCGTACTCTACCAGCTGAGCTATGCCCGCGTCCTACATTCCGGAATGTAGCACCGCGCTCCGCGCCCTGTCAAACGGAGGTCGCGGCGATGATCCCGCCTCCGAGAACCTCGTCACCATCGTAGAGGACCACGGCCTGGCCAGGTGCGATGGCGCGCTGCGGAGCCTGAAACTCGACCTCGATACCGCGTTCCGGCAGCGGCGTGATCCGCGCCTCGGCCCCGGCGTGGGAAGAACGGATGCGCGCCAGCGCCGTGAAGGGCGCATGCGGCTCCGGGATGGAGACCCAGTTCACGTCGGACGCCCGAAGACGGGTGCCGTACTGCTCCCCCTCTTCCCCGACAATGACCCGGTTGCCCCCGGCGTCCAGGGCCACGACGTAGAGCCTCCGCCCGTCGTTCAGGTTGAGTCCCTTCCTCTGTCCCACCGTGAAGCCTGTTATACCCGTGTGGTGCCCGAGGACGACCCCCCGCGTGTCGATGATCTCCCCGGGGGCCCCGGTATCTCCCGTCTCGCGGCGGATCACGTCGGTGTAGCGGCCCTCCGGAACGAAGCAAATGTCCTGGCTTTCGGGCTTCGCGGCGTTTGGAAGCGTATGCGCGGCGGCCAGCCCGCGCACCTCGTCTTTGGACATCTCGCCCACGGGGAAGAGCACGCGCTCCAGCTGCTCCTGGGTCAGGTTGAAGAGGAAGTACGACTGATCCTTGCCATGATCACGCGCCCGCAGGAGCGTCCGCCGGCCGGTGGCCGGATCTCGTCCCGTCCGGGCATAATGGCCGGTGGCGAGACGGTCCGCGCCCAGTGCGGCCGCGCGTCCGAGCAGGTGGCGGAACTTCGGGCCGGCGTTGCAGTCGATGCACGGGACGGGTGTCCGACCGGCACGGTACTCGGTCACGAATCGGTCGATCACATCGCGCCGGAACTCATCCTCCAGATTCAGGACGTAGAAAGGGATCCCGATCCGATCGGCGGCGGCGCGAGCATCCAGAAGGTCGCGCGGCGAACAGCACCGTCCGTACGTCGAGCGGCCGTCCCGGCCCCGATCGTAGAGCTGCATCGACAGCCCGACTACCGACGCCCCCTGCTGTTTCAGGAGGAGCGCCGCGACCGAGGAATCGACGCCCCCGCTCATCGCCGCCCCGATGCGGCTCATGCCATTTCCTCCAGGTCGGGCTCGGAGACCGGAGCCAGGATGAGCATCAGCACCGTGCCGCCGATCCGGAACTCGGCGCGATTGTCGAGCTCGACCTGCGCGATCTTCTGATCGTTGATGAAGGTGCCGTTGGTGCTGCCCAGGTCCTTGAGCACGACCTTCGCGCCATGCACCTCGATGGAGGCGTGCTGGCGTGAGATCTCGGAATCGTTCAGGACAACATCGCACTCGGACCGGCCGAGCACCACCAGCGGCTTGTCGATTGGCACGATCCGGCCGCTATCCTTCCCCTGCAGGACGGCGAGCGAAACCCGGTGGGCGGGGGGCAGTGTCAGATCGCCCCCCGGCACCCTGGCACGGGTGGGGATCTGGTTGGCGTCGGCATCGATGCGCGTCGTCTGCTCGCCGGGTTCGAGAGGCGCGGTCACCGAGATCGAGGTGCCGCACCCGGGACAGCGGAGCGTGGCCTCGGCCCGGCCTCGCAGCCTGGCGGGATCGAACCGGTAACGCTTGCCGCACCCGCCGCAGGCGACGATCATCGTACGCCCTGCAGCGCTCCGGCCGGCGCCGCCGCCCTCATCGCCGACACCACGCTCTGGAGACGGATCACCAGTTCCTCGATCTCCTCGCGGCGCGTCTCCGGGCCGAGACTGATCCGGATCGAGGATCCCGCCTCATCGTGGAGGCCCATCGCCGCCAGCGCCTCCGATCGACGGATGGTGCCCGCCGAGCAGGCCGACCCCGCCGAGACCGCGATTCCTTCCAGATCGAGGGCAATCACGAGCGCTTCCCCCGTCGTGCCTAGGACGGCCACGCTGCTGAGCCCGGGGATTCGCGGGGTCCCCGCGCCGTTGATGCGCGCGCCAGGAATCCGCGCCTGGATTTGAATCTCGAGCAGGTCCCTGCATCGCTCGATCCTTTTTCCCTCCTCCGCGAGTCCCCGCGCGACCGCCCCGGCCGCCGCGCCGAATCCGGCGATCGCCGCCACGTTCTCCGTCCCCGGCCTGCGATTCAACTCCTGGCCGCCGCCGCGCAGGTGGGGGTGGAGCCGCACGCCGTGCCGCACGTAGAGGGCCCCCGTCCCCTGTGGCCCTCCGAACTTGTGGGCGGCGATGGAGAGGAGGTCGATCCCGAGGGCGCGGACGTCCACCGGGAGTTTCCCGACCGCCTGGGCGGCGTCGGTGTGGACAAGGATGCCTCGCCCGCGCAGGCCGGCGGCGACCTCTCCCACTGGCTGTAGAGTGCCGACCTCGTTGTTCGCCAGCATGAGGGACACGAGACAGGTTTCGGGAAGGGCGGCCTCCAGAACGGCTCGGGAACGCACCACGCCGTCACGACCCGGAGCCACCCGCACGACGTCGAAACCGCGCGACGCCAGGTCGTCCATCACGGCCAGCACGGAAGGGTGCTCGAACCCGGAGGTGACCACGCGCCGCGATGCCGGTGCGGCCGACCACGCCGCGCCGAACAGCGCCAGGTTGTTCGCTTCGCTGCCACCGATCGTCAGCACGATTTCATCGGGAGCGGCGCCGATCAGCCGGGCCACCTGCTCGCGGGCCTGCTCGACGACCATTCGGGCGCGATGACCGGGCGCGTGGACGCTGCTCGGGTTCGCCGCCGGCTCCTGCAGCTGGCGCAGCATCGCCTCCAGGGCCTCGGGTCGTAACGCGCTGGTGGCGCTATGATCGAGATAAATCCGGCGCATTTTCAAAACCTAGCACAGGAGCGTCATCCTTGACAACATTCCGACCCGGATGCTAGATTCCGGGCTTCCCCGGCGTGGCCAAATCGTTGGCCGTCAACGTGATCGAAGGATCCGGACCCGCATGGAGACGCCCGACCTCAAGTCCACTCTCAACCTTCCGCGGACCGACTTCCCAATGAAGGCGGACCTGCCGCGGCGCGAGCCGCGACTGCTCGAAGCGTGGGAGGCGATCGACATCCACGCGACGATTCGGAAGGCGCGCCGGGGTCGGCCGATTTTCATGATGCACGATGGCCCTCCCTACGCCAACGGGCATATTCACCTTGGCCAGGCGCTGAACAAGATCCTGAAAGATATCGTGGTGAAGTCGCGCACCATGATGGGTTTCGATGCTCCGTACATTCCCGGCTGGGACTGTCATGGTCTGCCGATCGAGCATCAGGTGGACAAGGACCTGGGGCCGAAGAAGTTCGCCATGTCGCCCCTCCAAGTGCGGTCGGCCTGCCGCGCCTACGCCGAAAAGTTCATCGCCATCCAGCGCGACGAGTTCCGTCGTCTCGGTGTCTTCGGAGAATGGAACACCCCTTACCTGACCCTCGACACCGCCTACGAGGCAACCATCGTCGAAGAGATCGGACGGTTCGCGGCGAACGGACATGTCTACCGGGACAAACGATCGGTCCTCTGGTGTCCGCAGTGCGCAACCGCCCTGGCCGAAGCGGAGGTCGAGTATGAGGACCACAGCTCCCCCGCAATCACCGTCCGCTTCCCCCTCGACCCGGCCCGCGTCGAAAAGCTCGGGGTCGGAGGTCTAAGGGGTCGGCCGGTCTCGATCCTGATCTGGACCACGACGCCCTGGACCTTGCCGGCCAACGTCGCCGTGGCCCTCCATCCCGAGTTCGATTACCAGATCGTCGACCTGGGCGCCGAGGTGGTCGTGCTCGCAGCCGACCGCGCCGAGGCCATCCTGGGCGAGCGCACCCGGGAGTCTCGAACGGTCCTGGCAACCTTCAAGGGGCGCGAACTCCTGTCCCTGGTCGAGGCGAAGGCGCCCTATCCGTTCGCGGCCGGCGGCGCCTCGCGCCTGGTTCCTGCCGACTACGTGACGCGCGACACCGGGACCGGAGCCGTGCACACAGCTCCGGGCCACGGCATGGATGACTTCCAGACCGGACGGCGCCACGGTCTGGCGATCTTTTCGCCCGTCGACGAGCGCGGTCGCTTCCAGGCGGAGGTGACCCAGTTCGCCGGGATGAAGGTCTTCGACGCCAACGTTCCGATCATGGAGGATCTGAAGGCGCGCGGCCTGCTGTGGAACGCCAGCACGATCACCCATAGCTATCCCCACTGCTGGCGGTGCAAACAGCCGATCATTTTCCGCGCCACGGAGCAGTGGTGGATCGCCCTCGATCATAACGAGCTGCGACGCCGCTGCCTGGAGTCGATCCAGAGGGTGCGCTGGATTCCACCCGCCGGCTCCCAGCGGATCGGGGGCATGATCGCGACCCGCCCCGACTGGTGCATCTCGCGGCAGCGCGTCTGGGGTGTCCCCCTTCCTTTCCCGTTCTGTGTCCGGTGCGGCCGCGAGATCGTCGACCCGGGCTTCATCGCCAGGACCGCCGCCCTGTTCCGCGAGCGCGGCAGCGACGCCTGGTTCGAGCCCGAATCGTTCGCGCGCCTCGCAGAGGGCACCTCCTGCCCGAACTGTGGCGGTGGTGAGCTTCAGGCCCGTCATGAGATCGTGGACGTCTGGTTCGAGTCGGGGGTTTCCTATCTGGCGCTGATCGCGGCACGCGCGGAGCTCCGCTGGCCGAGCGATCTTTACCTCGAGGGGAGCGATCAGCACCGCGGCTGGTTTCATTCCTCCCTCCTGGTGGCGGTCGACAGCCGTAACGAGGCGCCCTACCGAAGCGTCCTGACCCATGGCTTCACTCTCGACGGCTCCGGCCGCAAGATGTCGAAGTCGCTGGGGAACGTCATCGCGCCCCAGGAGGTGATCACCCAGCATGGCGGGGATGTCCTGCGGCTTTGGGTCGCCACGGTCGACTTCCTCGAGGACATGCGGCTGTCGCAGGAAATCCTGGCGCGCAACGCCGAGGCCTATCGCAAGATCCGCAACACCTGTCGCTTCATCCTCGGGAACCTGCGCGACTTCGATCCGAGCCGGAACGCGGTGCCTCTCGACCGCCTCGAGGAGATCGACCGCTGGGCTCTCCACCAGCTGAACGATCTGGTCGGCCGGGTGCGCGCCGCCTACGATGCCTACGAGTTTCATGTGGCCTCGCAGGCGCTGCACCGCTTCAGCACCGTGACGCTGAGCGCCTTTTACCTGGATGTCCTCAAGGACCGTCTCTACACGAGCGCGCCCGACGCGGCGCCTCGACGATCGGCCCAGACGGCGATGCGTCTGATCCTTGAAGCCTTGACCCGGCTGATGGCGCCGATCCTCTGCTTCACGGCAGAAGAGATCTGGCAGGCGCTGCGCGGCCGCCGCGATGGCGATCCGATCCTCGCCACCGTCCATGCGGAAGAGTTCCCGACACCGTTCGATCTCCCCCCGGACACAGACCTGCTCGCCCGGTTCGAGCGCCTGCTCGAGATCCGGGACGATGTCCTCAAGGCCATCGAGACCGTGCGCGCCCAGGGTCTCCTCGGAAATGCCCTCGAGGCTCGGGTGACTGTCGACGCGCCGGCCGAGGTGCGGCCTCTCCTGGAGCGCCATGCCGGCGATCTCCCGTTTCTCTTGATCGTCTCCGGCGTGGTCCTCGGACCGGTCGCTTCGCCGGTCCACGTGAGCGCGCGGATCCCGGGGCTGAGGATCGGCGTCGACCGGCAGCCGGGAACCAAGTGTGAGCGCTGCTGGAACGTGCGCCAGGACATCGGTGCCGACCCCACCCTGCCGTCGGTCTGCGGGCGCTGCGCGGGGGCGGTGCGGTCGATCCTGGCGACCCGGGGAAGAAACGCATGAACCGTGAGACGGCGTGGCGAGCCTCGTACGCCCTGGTCTCCGTCAGCGTCCTCGTCCTCGATCAGATCACCAAGTGGCAGATCACCTCGAACATGGCGCTCTACTCATCCATCCCCGTGGTGCGCGGCCTCTTCCACCTGACCCTGGTCACGAACCGCGGAGCGCTGTTCGGCCTCTTCCATGACATGGCCGACCCCTACCGGAGCGCGTTGTTCACCTCCATCCCCATTCTGGCGATCGTGCTGATCGTCGTTTTTCAGGTGCGCACGACCGTTGCCGACACCGTGGCCCAAGCCGGCCTGGCCCTGATCCTTGGCGGTGCTGTCGGGAACCTCACCGATCGTCTGCGGCTCGGCTACGTCATCGATTTCCTCGACATCTTCGTCGGCGACCACCATTGGCCGGCCTTCAACGTGGCCGATGCGTCGATCTGCATCGGCGTGACCTTCCTGGTCCTCGATCTCCTCGCCAAGGGACCGGAGCACCGGCGCGCCGGATCGACACCGGAGCCCTGACGATGCATCCCGTCCTCTTCGATCTGCACCTCGGCCGCTTCGGAGTGTTCTCCATCGGCACCTACGGGCTGTTTTACGCCCTCGGCTTCCTCCTGGCGCTCCGGTTGGCCATGTCGTATGCGCGCCGCGAAGGCCTCGATCCAGCTCGAATCGTCGATCTCGGCATCGTGGCCCTGCTCTCCGGCTTCGTCGGCGCCAAGCTTCTCCTGTATCTCATCGATTTTCGAACCTATCTTGCCGACCCGATGGCGATGCTGCGGAACTTGCGATCGGCCGGGGTGTTCTATGGAGGCTTTGGACTCGCATGCCTGGCGGTCTATCGCTATGTTCGCAAGCACGATCTTCCGCTCGGCAAGGTCGCGGATCTGGCGGCGCCTCCGCTCGCCCTCGGGCAGGCGATCGGACGGATCGGCTGTTTCATGGCAGGCTGCTGCTACGGCAAGACCTGCGATCTGCCCTGGGCGGTCACCTTCAGCGATCCGCGCGCCTATGAGCTGACCGGAGTGACGCTCGGCGTTCCCCTTCACCCGACCCAGCTCTATCACGTTATGGCCGACCTGCTCATCCTGGGCATCACTGTCTGGTTCATGAAACGACGGCGGTTTGCGGGTCAGGTCTTCTGGATCTACGTCCTGTCCTACGCGCTGCTCCGGTTCCTGGTCGAGTTCTATCGTGGGGACTCGGTGCGCGGTCTCTTCTTTGGAGCCAGCCTTTCGACGTCGCAGCTGATCGCCCTGCCGGCCGCCCTGGCGGCGGCCCTCGTCCTGTATCTCCTCCCGCGCTGGCGGGGCGGCGGGGCGCAAGCCACGCGCCGTCCCACGCGTGGGTAGAAGGGTCGCTTGATGCCAGACCGGCTGCCGGAGCGGCGGATCGCGCTCGATCTCGGCGCCGACAGTGCCGGCGGAAGAATCGATCAGGCCCTCGCCGCGCGCCTTCCTGATCTCAGCCGGGCGACGCTTCAGCGCCTCATCCGGGAGGGTCTCGTGCTGGTCGGGGGCCAGCCCGTCCGGGCCTCCCACAGGGTGCGCGGGGGCGAGAGGGTCACGGTCACGATCCCACCGCCTCGCCCCCCGAGGCCCCTGCCCGAGGCGCACGATCTCTCGATCCTTCACGAAGACGGCGATCTGATCGTCCTCGATAAGCCGGCGGGAGTCGTAGTCCATCCCGGGGCCGGAGCACATGCCGGCACCCTGGTGAATTTTCTTCTGCACCATTGCCGGGACCTATCGGGGATCGGCGGGCAAGAGCGGCCCGGCATCGTGCATCGCCTGGACCGGGACACCTCCGGCGTCCTGGTGGTCGCCAAGAACGACGCGGCCCATCGCAGCCTGTCGGCGCAATTCAAGGCCCGGCAGGTGCGGAAGGTTTATGAGGCCGTCGTCTGGGGACAACCCCGCCGGGCTCAGGATACAATCGACACGCCGATCGGGCGGCACCCCGGTGCCCGAGTCAGGATGTCGGTCCTCGCCTCCGGCAGGGCGGCCCGTACCACCTACCGAGTGGTGGCGCGGTTGGGGCCGGTGTCGCTCCTCGAGGTCCATCCGGAGACCGGCCGGACGCACCAGATCCGGGTCCATCTGAAGTCCATAGGTCACCCGGTGGTGGGCGATCGAGTCTACCGTGGTCGACGCGCCGAAACGGTGCTCGATATGGCGACCCGCGGCAGCCTTCTTTTGTACACCGGGCTGGCGTTGCACGCTCGCAGCCTCGGCTTTACGCATCCCCGCACCGGAGCCTGGGTCCAGTATGAGGCGCCCCGGCCGGCGGATCTCGCAAGCTTGATTTCGGAGCTCGCGAGGCAGGCGTCGATTTCGTTGGAGGTCACCGGGAAATGAGTCGAAAGCGCACGACCTTCTCGATCCTCGGGGGCGGCCGCCTCGGCCAGACGCTCGGGCGGGTTCTGACCCGTCGCGGGCTGGTTCCGCTCGGGATCTCCTGCCGCACTCTCCGCTCGGCTCGCCAGGCCGTCGCCTTCATCGGCGGCGGCCACCCCACGACTTCAAATTTCAAGGCGGCGGCGGGGGCCGGCCTCATCCTCATCGCCACCCCCGACCGAGCCATCGCGCCCCTGGCGCGTGAGCTGGCCGACGCCGGCCTGGTTCTCCGGGGGAGGGTCGTTGCGCACACGAGCGGAGCCCTGGCCTCCTCCACCCTCGATCCGGTCCGCCAGCGCGGCGCCCTGGTCGCCTCGCTTCATCCGCTTGTGAGCATCGCCGACCCGAGCGAAGGCCTCAGGCGGTTCCAGGGGATCCCCTTCGCCATTGAAGGGGATCCGGCGGCGGTCCGTTTGCTTCGCAGGCTCGTTCTTTCTCTCGGCGGCCTTCCCATCACGATTCCCCGCGAGTCGAAGGCGCTCTATCATCTGATTGCGTGTCTCCTCTCGAATGACCTGGTCGCCCTTTTGGCGTTCGGGCTCGATGCCGCGCGCGGGTTGGGGCTCAGCCGTCGTCAGGCCGCCCGCCTCTACCTGCCTCTCGTCCGGGGCACGATCGACAATGTCGTCAGGCTGGGGCCGGTCAAGGCACTGACCGGTCCGATATCCCGGGGCGATGCGACCACCCTCAGGCTGCATGCCGACGCCCTGCGGTCTCTGCCGGCCGACTTCCGCCGCTTGCACCGCCTCCTGGCGATCCGCTCCACAGGCCTGGCTCTGGAGGCAGGCACGATCACACCCGACATCGCGGCCCGCCTGGCGCGGCTCCTGGGAACGCTCCCCTAGAACCGGGCCGACCAGGAAGGCCAGCCTTCGATCGAGTTCCTTCCTATGGAGGCGGCTTGATCCGTTCGGGTGAGGACCCTAGATTTCACAATCAGGATCGATCATGTAGGGGGTATCCCGGGTATGGCGGCGAACGGCGATCGGAGTGACCGGGAATCGTGGTCGAACGCACGGCGGTCAGTTGGCGAGTTGTTGGTTGCAGAGGCCTTCCGGCGACGTGATGACCCCATCCCCATAGACGCCAGGGAGGCCCCTGCATGCGCCGTTCTCGTCGGTGGCGGCCGATACACCCTTTGCCTCGACGCAACAGGCACACGGATCTCCAGTACAGGAGCCCAGGGCCGCCGTGGTCGTGTATTTCAGGGTGGGCCCCGTGGTGAGATTCCCACTTCTGTCGACGACGTCGATCCGCAGAGACAGGACCGCGCCAGCCGGGTAACTGACCTTGGACCACTCTCGATTCGTCATGGCGACGCAGTCCCGCACAAACTTCTTGATTTGGCCAGCCGCGAATGCTTCGTCCAGGATCGCGAAATTCCTACTGTAGATCCCGTCATCCATGACGGCGTCTCCAGAAACCAGTTGAAAGGTGGCAGTGTTGCAGATGACTCCTCCATCCCCGCCGGCCACGCTGCAATCCAAGGGGTCATCAGCGGTCTGTTTCTGGAAGAGACCCTGCGCCGCATCCGTATGAATCGGACTGCCATCGTCAAAGAGAACGAGAGTAATCTCATTTTGGGTGGTCCCCCCGCCGGGGACTATGTAGCTGGCACTCACCAGAAGGATGTCATTCTTGCGCCCGGGGTCAGTGCTGTCGGGGTCGCTGACCTTCACGGTCAACTTGAAGTGGCTGAACGTTGCCCCGAACACAGTCGGGGCGAGCATCTGGGCCCGATATTTATAGTCAAGCGCCTCGGTAAAATCGCAACTGACCGTCGACGGAGTGGCGTCCAGCTGCGGTTGTCCCTCGATGACTGGCGGACGCCCGAAGATGCGGGTTCCCGGCGCGGTGTCCTGAGTCTTGCTGCACCCTGCGAAGCCCAACACGACAAGGATCAGGGTTGGAGCGAGAAGCGAACGCCGTCGAATCAAGGAGAGATCTCCACGAGCCGCTTGCGCTTCATCAATCGCCGACTCGAGAGCGGCCGCCGGACTTCCGTGCAAACCGAAGGAAAGGCGCATTCTAAAAAAGTGACCTCCTTGAGTCAAGGCGGGGAGAGAACACGGCCGCCGCACGACGCCGGCTTAAAAGCGACTGTGAGCAAGGGCTTCGAGTCGATTCTCACCGCTTCAAACGGGCTAAGTGTACGGGGGGGGTGGGGGTCTGTCAAGGCTGAATCCGGACCCCTAGCGGCACGGATACAGCAGTCGTCATGCTCCCCGGCGGGTGTCGATTCCTGGACACGGGTACTCCGCGAGCGGCATCTCTGATGGCCCCCAAGAGCGTCCTGAGCGGCGATCTCGGTTCCTTCAGCCTGGCCGATGTCTTCACCCTTCTCGGCATGGGCAGGAAGAGCGGGGTGCTTCGCCTCACCCGTGGGGCCGAGACCAGGACCCTGCACTGGGAAGCAGGTGAGATCGTCTTCGCTCGTTCCAACTCGGTGCGCGACAGCCTCGGAAACTTCCTGGTCCGCAAGGGGATCATCACTCCGGAACAGAATGCCGTCTCCGCTTCCAAGATCGACGAAACCACCCGCCACGGCAAGGTCCTGGTTCGGATGGGATTCATCACCGCCGACCAGCTTCTCTGGGCGGTCAAGCAACAAGTGATCGAAATCATCTATGCCCTGTTCCATTGGCGGAGCGGCTTCTTCGAATTCGTCGAAGGAGAGGCCGAGAGCAAGGAGAAGATCACCCTGTCGATGTCAACCACCAAGATCGTGATGGAAGGGATCCACCGCCTCGATGAGTGGGGGAAGATCCGGGCCACTTTCCCGGACGACGCCCTCGTCCTGGAGCCGGGCCTCCCCCCCGGGGAGGTGGCGAGCAAGCCCGATCTGAGCTCCGAGGAAAAAAGTCTCTACCCGCTGGTGAACGGGTCGCGCACCCTGTCCGAGATCGCCAACCTGGCTCGTCTGGGCGAGTTCGAGTGCTACTCGGCGCTGTTCAATCTGTTTTCCTCCGGGGCGCTGCGGCTGCCGGTGGCCCGGGAGGTGCCAAGGAGAGCCGCGCGCTGAACGGTCATGCGGTCCGCTCGAGGGACGCGATGCATTCGATGTGATGCGTCTGCGGGAAGAGATCGACAGGCGAGACCTTCGTCAGCTTGAAGCCTCCCCCTCCCATCACGATTTTTAGATCGCGCGCCAGAGTCGCCGGATCGCACGATACGTAGACGAGCCGATCGACCCTGGCGGCCGCGATCTCATCGGCCACCCCACGCGGCAGGCCGGTCCGGGGCGGGTCGACCAGGATCACGTCCCAGGCCCTGTCTCGCAGCAATTCCGGCAAGACCGTCGCAACATCCCCGCCCAGGAGCCGCACTCTGCCCTCGAGATCACCCGCGAGATTCAGGCGTGCCGCGGCGAGGGCCTCGCGCGATCCCTCGACGGCCGTGACCGATCCCACCCGCGGGGCGAGCGCGCGGGTCAAGAACCCCACACCGCAGAACAGCTCGAGGATCGCCTCGGTTGACTTCGGGGCGAGCGCCGAAAGCGTCAGGCTGCGGAGCTTGCCCGAGAGGTAGACGTTCGGCTGGAAAAAAGCACCCGCCGGCACCTTGAAGCGGTCGCCGTCGACGATCTCGAAGAGGTGGTCGCGCCCGATGACGATCGATTCCTCGACGAGGCGCCCTCCCCGGTCGATCTCACGCCGAACAACGCCGACCAGGCGAGGAAACTCGCTTCGGAGATCCTCGGCGAGTTCCCGGAGCGCGGGCGGCTCTCCACGTCCCGTCTCGAGGGTCACGAGCATTTCGCCGCTGCCTCGCGCCTCCTGGATCGATGCCCGGCGCAAGAAACCACTGCGACGGCGGCGATCCCAGGCGGTCAGCTGCCGGCGTGAAGCCGTCGACGCGAGGAATCCCGACATTCGATTGGCTCGATCGCTGATCAGGTGGCAGCGCCGTATCGGAACGATCGCGTCGGCCCTGCCGCGACGATGCAACCCGAGGGTCAGGCCTCCGCCGGAACCGGACCATTCAAAATCGATGCGGAAGCGGTAGGCCCAAGGATCCGGCGCAATGACCGTCTCGTCCACCGGCGGGTTCGCGATCCCTGCGATCCGGGAGAGAATCGATCGAACCTGCCCACGCTTGGCGCGCGCCTGACCCGCGGCCGAAAGATGCTGCAGATCGCAGCCGCCGCACTGGTTGTAGTGCTCACACGGCGGGATGGCGCGGTCCACGGAGGCCCGCTGGATATCAACCACCTCGGCTTCGGCGAAGCCGCTGTGGACGCGCCGTACACGGCACCGTATCGATTCCCCGGGGAGTGCCCCCTCGACGAAGAGGACGAACCCCATGTGCCGGGCCACGCCACGGCCTCCGAAGGCGAGATCCTCGATGTCGAGGCGCAGCTCGGCGCCCGGCCGCAAACCCGCCGGTGCGGGTGTTACTGGCAGGTCCTGCCCTGGCGCGGGTTGCCGGCGGAGTCGAAGCCCAGAACACCGACGCCGCTCCCGTTCGGGCAGCCATTCCGGGCCCGGACGAGGTAATAGAACACCTGGCCAGGCGACGGCACTGTTCCGTCGATGGCGCTCGTGACCAACGTTCCCGTCGAGACGCAGGTCGATGCGCTGACGAAATCCGCGGGGTTGCCGGTCCTGAGGAGATCGTAGCCGACCGAGGTGGCCCCGGGCACCGAGGGGGGCATCCAGTTCATCCCGGATGCGTCGATGCAGGAAAGACTCGGCACCTCGGAGGGGGTGGACCAGGTGCTCAGGTCCGCGTCATTGCAGTCGGCACCAGCGCCGGCCACATACCCGGCCGGCGCGCTGTAGCCCTGAATCGCCAGGCTCGGGTCACCGATGCCGTCTCCGTCCTGGTCGAGGAAGAAGGTGGACAGGGTCGATCCGCTCAAGGAACTGTAGCGCCCGCCGCTCGACATCGGCGCCCCGTTGAACCCTCCCCAGGTCAGCATCAGATTACCGGTCCAGACCGTGGAAGCCTGGACGCGTGGTGAGGGAGCGTTCGTCCGCGACATTGCCGTCCAGCGATCGGCAGCGGGGTCATAGCGTCCGCCCGTCGACACATAAGGACCGCTGAGCAAGGTCGACCCACTCCATGCCAGGAACTGGCTGCCTGTCCAGACATAGCTCGGAGCGAGGGCGGCCGGAGGCGCGTTCTGCGTGGTCATCGCGGCCCAGGTGTCGGTCACCGGTTCGTACCTGGAGCCAGTGTTGCCTGCCTCGTTCTTCTCAAGACCGTTGGCGTCAGTGACCGCAAGCCATCCGCCCCAGATCACCATACGCGAGCCGGTCCAGACGGCTGCCTGCTGGGACCTTTTCTCTGGCACATTCTCTGGGGCTCTTCTAGCGGCGTCGGGATAAACAACTGTTGACGTCGACACCCACGAATCGGTGGCGGGGTTGTATCGGCCGCCGCTGTTGACCTGAGAGGAGACCGTGCCTCCCCAGACGATCATCTCGTTGCCGGTCCAGACCGCCGTGTGCTGCTGCCTCGGGTCGGGGGTTGAGGAGATCGCCAGCGAGGAGGTCGATTTATACAGGCCCGGAGTGAGGGTTTGCCCGCCGAGATTTCCGGAAACCGTGATCGCACCGACGGTTCGTCCCGCCAGGTCGTTATACGCGGTGGTCAAGTCGAGTTGCGCCTGGGCGGCAGCCGGATCGCCCGCATGGATCGTCCCGTTGACGATTCCGGGCGGAAACCCAGTCACCGCAGTACCGGGACTCAGCCCAAGGTCCCCATTGACCGTGGTCGCTCTGGTGTTGGTGACCGTGGAGCCCGCCAGGACCGCGAACGTGGTCGCCGATCCAAGGGCGACGAGCGCTTGGCCGGCCGCTGGGGCGGCGGTGGTAAAGCTCCAGACGAAGTTACTTATCAGCGCATTGCCGGCCAGGTCCTTGGCCGCGGTGGTCATCGTGGCCGTGTAGGCGGTCAGAGGCGCCAGGTTGCCTGCTGGTGCGAAAAATGCGGTTACTCCGAAATAGGTCACCGTGCCGGCCACAGCCGTTGCCCCTTGCTTCAAGGTAAACGTGGCGCTGCTGAACGTCAGAGGATCCATCGCCTCGCTGAAGGCGGCGGTGATGGTCTGGTTGATGGCCACACCGGTGGCGGCATTGACCGGGGCGGTCACAGTCACGGTGGGGGGCGTGATGTCGGCCGGAATCGCCAATCCAACGACATTGGAGTCCAGGGTGACCGCGGCCGTCCGGGCCAACAGCCGGCCTTCCACTGCTGCGCCGGTCGTCACGGTGATGGAATCCAAAGCCAGGATGTTTCCCTTGAACACCGAGCCCGCTTCCAGAGTCGCCGAGCTGCCGACCTGCCAAAAGACGTTGGCCGCCCTGGCGCCGCCGCTCAGGATCACCTGGCGACCGACTGTGGTGGTGAGGGTAGACGCTATCTGGAAGATGAAGACCGCGTTGGGGTCGCCCTGGGCGTCGAGCGTGAGGTCCCCGGAGGAGATCGCCAGCGAGGAGGTCGATATATACAGGCCCGGAGTAAGGGTCTGCCCGCCGAGATCTCCGGCGACCGTGATCGCACCGACGGTTCGTCCCGCCGCATCGTTATACGCGGTTTTCAAGTCGAGTTGCGCCTGGATGGCAGCCGGATCGTTCGCATGGATCGTCCCGTTGACGATTCCGGGCGGAAATCCAGTCACCGCAGTGTCGCGACCCGGGCTCAGCCCAAGGTCCCCATTGACCGTGGTCGCTCCGGTGTTGGTGACCGTGGTGCCTGCCAGGACCGCGAACGTGGCCGCCGATCCAAGGGCGACGAGCGCTTGGCCGGCCGCTGGGGCGGCGGTGGTAAAGCTCCAGACGAAGTTCGCGGCCAGCGCATTGCCGGCCAGGTCCTTGGCCGCGGAAGTCATCGTGGCCGTGTAGGTGGTCAGAGGCACCAGGTTGCCTGCTGGTGCGAAAAATGCAGTTACGCCGGCGTAGGTCACCGTGCCGGCCACAGCCGTTGCCCCGCGCTTCAAGGTAAAGCTGGCGGTGCTGAACGTCCCAGGATTCATCGCCTCGCTGAAGGCGGCGGTGATGGTCTGGTTGATGGCCACACCGGTGGCGGCATTGACCGGGGAGGTAACAGTCACGGTGGGGCGCGTGACGTCGGGCGGAATTGCCAACCCAACGACATTGGAGTCCAGGGTGACCGCGGCCGTCCGGGCCAACAGCCGCCCTTCCACTGCTGCGCCGGCCCTCACGGTGATCGAGTCCAAAGCCAGGATGTTTCCCTTGAACACCGAGCCCGTTCCCAGAATCGCCGAGTGGCCGACCTGCCAAAAGACGTTGGCTGCCCTGGCGCCGCCCTTCAGGATCACCTGGCGACCGTCGGTCGCGGCGAGGGTGGACGCTATCTGGAAGATGAAGACCGCGTTGGGGTCACCCTGGGCGTCGAGCGTGAGGTCCCCGCCTATGGTTGAGGTGGCCTTCCAAGTATCCGTGGCCGGATTGTAGCGCCCTCCGGTGCCGAGGTTCGTCGGATTGCTACCCCCCCATACCACCATCTCCGATCCGGTCCAGATCGTGCTGTGCTGGAACCTGCCGTCCGGTACGTTCGTGCCGCTGCTCATGGTGGTCCACGAATCGGTGCCCGGGTCGTAGCGCCCGCCGCTGTTGAGGTAGAGATAGGGAGGGGTCGAGCCCGGGGGCTGAGTCGAACGCCCGCCCCAGATCAGCATCTGTCCCCCGTCGGTCCACCACACGGCGCCCTGACCCGAGCGCGCGGACGGAGCGCCGTTTGTCGAGATCGGCGACCATTGATCGGTCGTCGGATCGTACCGGGACCCGGTGTTATAGTCGGCAGGGATCATCCGATCGCGGCCCCCCCATACCACCATCCGGCTCCCGGTCCAGACCGCCGTGTGACCGGATCGTCTGACCGGAGCGCTCCCCCCCGTCACCGTCGGGGTCCAGCTGTCGGTGGCGAAGTCGTAGCGACCTCCCGTATCGAGCGACGCCCCTATATGGAAGTCGTCCGTGATCGACCCGCCCCATACGATCATCATCGAGCCGGTCCAGACCGCCGTGTGCCGGAATCGGGGGCTCGGTGCATTAATTCCGGAGATGGCCGACCACGAATTGCTCACTGGGTTGTAGCGGCCACCGCTGTTCAGGTACGTTCCGGTCGTTCCATCGAGGCCGCCCCAGACCAGCATGTCGGACCCGGTCCAGACCGTCGAGTGAAAGTACCTGCGACCGGGAGCTCCCGTGGTCGCCATTGCGCTCCAGGAGTTGGCCGCCGGGTTGAACAGGGCCCCGTCCCCGAGAGTGGTGGAGCCCTGCCCGGAGGCGCTGCGCCCAATTCCACCCCAGATCACCATCCGTGCGTTGCCGCCGCTCCAGACTGCCGAGACATCCTGCCGCGCCGTCGGCGCCCCTGCGAGGCTCGTGGCGGCCCAGGTATCGGTGGTCGGGTCGTAGATCCCGCCGGTCTGGAGCACATCGAACACCGGCAGCGTGGGTGGATCGGTGAGCGGTTTGAGATATTGGGTTACCCCGAACCCGCCCCAGACGATGAACTTGTCGTCGCTCCAGACCGCGGCGCCTTGCCAGCGAGGCAGCGGAGCGCCGATCGTCGCGATCGGCACCCAACTGAGGAGGTTTTCGTCGAAGATCGCCCCCGTTCCCAGATAGTCCGGGGTCGAATCAATGATTTTGTCAGGCATCCGGTCGAAACCGACTCCGCCCCAGATGATCATTTTCCCCAGCGCCACGGTGGGGTCCGCAGTAGGCACCCAGACAGCCATGTGTCCGTAACGCAGCCCCGGCGGCGTTCCGGACGCGCCGGCGTCGAATGAAATCCAGGCATCTAAATCGGGCAGGTATTCCATGCCGTCCCCGAGCGGCTTGAAATCAAACGCCGTAGACCCATCTGCCAGTTGGAGCTTGCGTGGAAAATACCCGCCCCAGATGATCATCTTCCCTATAGGATCGCCGGCCGGGTCCTCTGGCGGAACCCAAACCGCGCTGTGCAGCCCGCGCGGGCTCGGGGCTTTCACCATCGAGGTGGGAGTCCAGGTGTCGATCACCGGATCATATTTCGCTCCGGTGTCGAGATAGGCGCCGCTGTTGAACCCTCCCCAGATCACCATCAGGCTACCGGTCCAGATCGCCGTGTGATGGAAGCGGGGATCGGGGACGGAGTAGAAGGAGCCGTTGTCCCAGGTGTCGTCGGCGATCGCCGTGGGGGCCGTGGCCAGCGTCAGGCTGCTGGACAGGCTGCTCGAGGGGGTCGCGACAGCGCTGTCCAAAGCCGCGGCCTGGCTCGCGAGCGGCTGGGGCAGCGCCCGCCCCTCCTCGGCGACAGCCTTGATCGCCAGGGGGTTCAGGTCGCCCTCGATCCCCTGCCACCAGGAGTCCCAGTCGCGCTTCTTGATCGCATAGCTGACCGTCCGGACCTCCCCGGGGCGGCGCTCCAGCGTGGAGCGCACCACGAACGCCTCGCGCTCCTCGACGAGCGGGCCGATCTGGCCGGCCTTCTCGGGAAGAATGGCGTCCCAGCGCGCGAACTCGTCCGGCTGGAGGTCGACATGCGCCCTCCCCTCCCGTTCGTCGGATCGCTCCTCGTCGCTCGGCGAGGTCCGATTTCCCTGGCTCGCGTCGACCCGCACCAGGTGGAATTCGGTGCGGTTCGGATGGCTCGTCCAGGGATCGAGCCGGTGACTCTCCAGCAGAGCGTGAATCTCCTCGGCGCTGCGTCGCGTGCCGGCATGGATCGCGCTATCGGTGGCGAAGAAGCTCCTCGACATCCGGTCGACCAGGGCTGGGCGGGCGAGGCACTCCTGGAGGACGAAGCTGTCGTTGCCCAGGGCCTGATACAGCTCCTGAAGGCGTTCCGGCATCTTGGTCTGACGCGCCATCCGCTCCAGTTCCCTCTGAAGCATTTCGGAGGTCACGGGGGTCTTCCAGATCGACTCCAGCGCCGCGCTTTGAGCCAGATAGGTCCGCACCTTGCGGGTCAGCAGCTCCTGGGTGTAAAACTGCTCGAAGTTGCGCCAGGACGAGCCGGTCTGGTGGCTGAAGTACACCCGCTCGATCGCCTCCTGCGCCCGGATCCGCTCTTCAAACGTCAGATCGCGCGCCGCGGCTGACCCGACCGAGGCGCCCAGAACAACGGCCACGGTGAGGAGGCCGGATACGATTCTACCTGTCACAGTTTTCTCCGGAGTTATTTGGGGACGAAACGCCATCGTCTGCCGGTTAGAAGGCCTCGGAGAGGACATCTTGATGCATGGTCGCAAGAAGTTACGCCGGTCGCAGATGCTTGTCAATGGCTTTCCTCACAGGCCGTTGGCGCGGCCCCGGGCCGTCCCCTACGCCAGGAGTCTACCGCTGCGGTTCGGGTCGCGGGCACGGCATTATAATGGGCCCAACCCCCGTTCAGGCAGCCAAAAGCGCCCCCGCTCTGCGGGGCGGATGCCGCACCCCCCAGTGCAACGGGGGCGATGCGCAACTCCCGGTCCGACATCCGGTTGCGACGGCTGCGGGCCGAAACTATATTAATGCGGCAGCCCATTATCGAGGGTGCGAGGCTTTCTTGCGACGACCCAGCCAGGTGTTCTTTTTCCCCGACGAGCGCGAACCGGAGCCCGACCGCCGTCCCGATTCCCGCGCCCACGTCCGGTCGATGCGCGATGTGATCCCCAAGGACACCTGGCTGGTCTTCAAGATCATGGGCGAATTCGTCGAGGGGTTCGAGACGCTCCGAAAGGTCGAACCGGCAGTGTCGATCTTCGGCGGCACCCGGGTGCGCAAGGGCTCCAAGCCTTACCGCCTGGCGGTCCAGGTCTCCCAGGCGCTCGCTCGTGAGGGCTTCTCGATCATCACGGGCGGCGGCCCCGGCATCATGGAGGCCGCCAACCTCGGGGCCCGTCGCGGGGGCGGCCGCTCGGTCGGTCTCAACATCCGCCTTCCCTTCCAGACCAAGCCCAACAGGCATATCGACACCCTGCTGAATTTCAACTACTTCTTCGCCCGCAAGGTGATGTTCATCAAGTATGCGTGCGCGTACGTGGTCTTCCCCGGCGGCTTTGGAACTCTCGACGAAGCGTTTGAGGCGCTCACCCTGGTGCAGACGCACAAGATCGACAACTTCCCGGTCATCATGGTTGGACGAGACTACTGGCGCGGGATGCTGCGCTGGATCCGGAAGGAAATGCTGGGGAGCGGAATGATTCAACAGGACGACCTGCGTCTGTTCACCGTGACCGATGACCCGCAGGAAGTCTGCCGTCTGGTCCGCGAGGGATACCGCAAGCGGGTGCGCACCAACGGCGACACCTCCCGCACTCCGTGACCCGAAGTCCGGCCACGGGTCGGGCTCGAATTCGGGCCGTCTCCCCGGCGCGATTCAATGCACCGAGGCGCCGGCTTCGATCTCGGACGAATCCAGGAGCGGTCGCCGCCCCGCGAACCCGTCCGGGATCCGGTGCCAGTGCGACACCCGCGGCTCGCCGTGCTTCCAGCACAGGAAGACGATCTCGTTGTCGTACAGGCAGGGGAAATCGATCAGACCAGCTTCGGGGCCGTTCACCAGGCAGCCCTGGGCATGAATGCGCGCGATGATCGAGCGGACTTTCTCGAACAGCTTCGGCGCGATGCCGCGCTCCTCGAGCCGTTTCGGCAGGTCGGCGCTGTCGATCGGCAGCTCGGCAGCGGAGGCGGCCGCCTCGACTTCGGCGCGGATCTCCCGGAAAGTCCCGAGGAGATCCTCGATGTCGGGGCGGATCACCGACAGGAGGGTGTTCGCCTCGTCGACGGTGAAGAGTCGGGTGACATTGTCCGTGTCGCGCATCGATTCGCCATCTCCGGGACGATCCTACCCTCCTGCCGCCCACGCGACAAGAATGGATGCGAAACCGCCCATCTAGGGATCATCCTGCCATAGATCCCGCCGCGCGAACAGGGCCAGGCGCACCCCCGGGCGAAAATCGTAGTCCCGGCGGAGGAACCCCGGCCCGAGCCGCTCCCCCACCAGGTCCGCCGCGTCGGTCCGCACGATCACCAGGGGCGCCGCCGGCTCGTCGACGAGGTGACCGTGGTAAGCGACATGGGTGAAACCACGCAGGTACCAGTTGAGCGGGAGGTAGTCGGGAGAGAGAATGGCGATCGGGATGCCGCGCCCGTCGACCGCCCTCGCGGCGATCATTTCGAGGCGCTCGACGAGCTGCAGGGCCGCCCGCCGGGTCTGCACATAGACCAGGGGCTGCCGCTCATCGTCATACCGCTGGAACGAGAGTCGCACCGCGTCGTGCAGTGAAATCGCCGCGGCCAGGAGCAGCGCAACAGCCGCGCCTCGCCGGCGCGAGCGGGAGGTCGATTCCAGCCCGGCCCCGATCGTCATTCCGGCCAGGAGCGCCAGCGGGAGGACGAGGTTCAGGCAGAGCCAGGGAGTCTTGTAGGGGATCGCCGAGTACGCGACGATGGTCACGCCGGTCCAGACCGCGAGGGTGATGCCGTTGGCCGTTCGTCGCCGGACGGCAAGAATCAGGCCCCCGATGCCGAGGATCAGGACCGGGGATTCGGCGCTCGCAAGAAGCTGGAGAAAATACCACCACGGCTTCGAGTGACCTTCCCCGCCGAGCGCGCGGGCGA
>JBGPLZ010000002.1:0-75345 GCA_041486695.1 Acidobacteriota bacterium
AAAACGCGGGGGGGGGGGCCCCGGGCCGCGGCCCCCCCCCCGCCCGCGCGCCCGCGGGCCGCGGCGCTGCACACCAGAGATTCCTCTGACGTTCAGAGCCTTGGCGGGGCGGCGGGGGCGGTGTGAGCCTGCTGCCGTGGGAGACAATCTCAGCATGGCCACTCACCCAAGGCGCGGCCTCACCGGGCAGGGACGGCCTCCTTGAGCGGCTGTTACTGGTGGTGGCGCGGATGGAACGGCCCGTCCGGAGTGGCGGGGGTGGCCCTGCGTGAAGCGCCGCGCCTTGCAGTCGCCGGGTCGTGTGAGACCGAGCGACCAGGGCCCCACCGCGCGCTTCACAGCGCGGTGGGTGGGAGCGAGGCGAGCCGAGGGGAGGCTCGCGCAGGGAGCCGGACCCGTGCCCGGCGACTGCAAGGCGCGGCGCTTCACACCGGGGATGCCCCAGGCGCCTCCCGCGGCAGGCCGTCCGTCCGGGGGCTGTGCTAGGATGCACTTCCCCAGAACGGCGAGGGGTGCAGCCCCATGCGGATCCACGAGCCTGCGCGGCGTCGCGTCATGAGCGAGACGCTGCCGGCGCGCGCCAGCGACTCTCGACATTCAACTCGAAATCCTGATTCAACTCATAACCCTGATTCACCTCGTAAATCCTGGTTCGCGGGAGGAGCGTTCATGACCGTTCGTGTCCGTCGCGGGTTTTTCGTGCTGTGTCTCGCCACGCTCGCCTTCGGCGTCGCCGCCCGGGCCGCCGAGGAGTCCGAGGCTCCCAGCAAGGGGCCGGCGGAGCTCAAGGGTTTGAAGTTCCGGCTGGTCGGGCCCCACGTCGGCGGCCGCGTTGCGCGGGTTGCCGGGGTGCCGGGCAACCCGCTCATCGCCTATGCCGCGACCGCATCCGGCGGGGTCTGGAAGTCGGAGGACGGCGGCGGTCTATGGAAGCCGATCTTCGACGACCAGCCGATCTCCTCCATCGGCTCGATCGCCGTCGCCCCCTCCAATCCCGCCGTCGTCTATGTCGGGTCGGGCGAGGCCAACATCCGCGGCAACGTGGCGGCCGGGAACGGCATCTACAAATCGACGGACGGCGGAAAGACCTGGTCGCAGGTCTTCAAACAGGAAGGTCAGATCGGCACGATGATCATCCATCCGTCGAACCCCGACATCGCCTTCGCGGCCGTGCTGGGCCATGCGTTCGGGCCCAATCCGGAGCGCGGCGTCTATCGGACGAGGGATGGCGGCAGGACCTGGCAGCAGGTTCTCAAGAAGGACGCCGACACCGGCGCTTCCGACGTCTGCTTCGATCCATCGAACCCCAACGTCCTGTTCGCCGGCCTCTGGCAGGGCCGGAGACGACCCTGGGAGATGACCAGCGGCGGTCCGGGAAGCGGTCTGTATCTGTCGCGCGATGGCGGCGATTCCTGGAAGCAGCTCACCGGGCATGGGCTTCCCGAGGGGATCTGGGGCAAGGTCGGCGTGGCGGTCGCGCCTTCCGACGGCCGGCGCGTCTACGCCCTCATCGAGGCCGAGAAGGGGGGCCTGTTCCGCTCGGATGACGGCGGCGACAGCTGGGAGCTGGTGAGCGCTCACCATGGTCTGCGGCAGCGCGCCTGGTACTACACGACGCTGACCGTCGATCCTTCCAATGCCGATGTCGTCTGGTTTCCCCAAGTGTCATTGCTGCGCACGGTCGACGGCGGTCACACCATCAAGCAGGTCAAGGGGGCGCACCACGGCGACCATCACGACATCTGGATCGATCCGAAGAACCGCCTGCGCATGATCGGGGGCAACGACGGCGGCGTCGATCTCTCCTGGAATGGCGGCGAGACCTGGACCGCGCCGCCGTTGCCGATCGGCCAGTTTTACCACGTGGCCGCGGATAACTCGGTGCCCTACCGGGTCTCGGGGGCGATGCAGGACATCGGGACCGCCTCGGGTCCCAGCAACAGCCTCGATTCGTCCGGCATCGCGCCGGGGCACTGGCACGGCGTCGGGGGCGGCGAGGCGGGGTTCACGGCTCCGGATCCTTCCGACCCGAACATCGTCTACGCCGGTGAATACTTCGGGATCGTCACCCGTTACGACCAGCGGACCGGGACGACGCGCAACGTCTCGATCTACCCCGACAACATGTCCGGCCATGGCGCGCAGGACAACCGCGTCCGCTTCCAGTGGACCGCGCCGATCCTGGTCTCGCCCCACGACCCGAAAGTGGTCTACCACGCCGGCAACATCCTGTTCCGCACGACCGATGGCGGCCAGAGCTGGACGGCCATCAGCCCCGACCTGACCCGCAACGATCGTTCGAAGCAGAAGTGGTCGGGCGGGCCGATCACCGGCGACAACACCGGCGTCGAGTGGTACTGCACCATCTTCGCCGTGGCCGAGTCGGTGCGGCAGAAGGGGCTCATCTGGGCGGGCACCGACGACGGCCTGGTGCATCTCACGCGCGATGCGGGGGAGCACTGGACGAACCTCACCTCGAACATCAAGGGGATCCCCGAGTGGGGCACCGTGAGCCTCATCGAGCCTTCGCCCTTCGACGCCGGCACGGCCTACGTCGTGGTGGATGCGCATCGCCTGGACGACATGCGGCCGTACCTCTGGAAGACCAGCGACTACGGCAAGACATGGAAGAGCCTGGCGGCCGGCCTCCCCAAGGACGTGCCGCTGCACGCGGTGCGCGAGGACCCGAAGCACCGCGGCCTGCTCTATCTCGGGACGGAGCGGGGAGTCTCGTTCTCGCATGACGACGGCGCGACCTGGCAGGTGCTCGGACTGAACCTCCCGACCGTCGCCGTGCATGATCTCGTCGTGAAGGATAACGACCTGGTGCTCGCCACCCACGGCCGCGGCCTCTGGATCCTCGACGACGTGACGCCGATCCGCGACGGGTCGAAGGAGATCGCGGATCGCCCCGTTCACCTTTTCCCGCCGCCGCCGGCGATTCGCTGGGAGTATTCCTCCTCGTTCGGCGAGGACGGCTTGAGCGAGAATCCGCCGGAGGGGGCGGTCATCCGCTACGCGCTGAAGAAAGCCGTGGAGGGCGAGATCACCATGGAGATCCTCGACGCCGGCGGGGCGGTGGTGCGGACCTTCACGAGCACGAAGGAGCCTGCCGAGTTCGACGAGGACGACGCCGACGCTCCGGCGAAGCCCCGCAAGAAGCCGGTCCTGTCGACGGAGGCGGGCCTCCAGCAGGTCGCCTGGAACCTGGCGTACGACAGCGCCACGAAAATCAACAAGGCGAGAGCCGAGGGGAACCCCGAGGCGGCGCCGAGGGCGCTTCCCGGGACCTACAGCGTGCGGCTCAAGGCGGCAGGGCAGACGCTGCAGGCGCCTCTCGAGGTGCGCCCCGACCCGCGCCTGTCGCTGTCGCCGGCCGATCTGGAGGCGCAGCTCCGCTTCGCCCGGCAGGTGCAGGATGCGGTGAGCCGGCTGGCGGGCCTCGTCGGGCAGATCCGCTCCGTGCGCGAGCAACTCAAGGTGAAGGGCGAAGCGCTCGCAGGCAACGCGCGCGCCGCCGACTGGACGAAGGCCGCCGGGGCCCTGATGGCGAAATGCGATGCGCTCGAGGAAAAACTTCACAACCCCAAGGCCGAGGTGGAGTACGACGTTCTGGCCAAGGGTGCGCGGCTCTATTCCCGCCTGAACCCGATGCTCGTCTTCGCGACCCAAGGCAGCGGCGCGCCCACCCAGGGGATGCGCGAGGTCTTCGCGGAAGAGAAGAAGGAGCTCGACGGCCTCGAGGCGGAATGGAAGGGGCTGATCGGCGGGGATCTCGCCGCTCTGGGACGTAAGTCCCGGGAGCTCGATCTCGCGGACCTCGTGGTGCCCTCCACGGCGGCCAAGTGACCCAGGCTCGCAGGCTGCGGATCGCCGTCGCGCTGAGCCTGCCGGCTTTCGTCGCGGCCTGCGCGGGTGGCGGTCCTCCGGAAGCGTGGGTCGACCTGGTGATCCACAACGCCCGGGTCTACACCGCCGACCCGGCGCTCCCCCGGGCCGAGGCGATCGCGGTCCGCGATGGCCGCATCCTCCGCGTCGGCACGGAGGCCGAAATCCTCCCCCTGGCCTCGCCGAAGACCCGGGTTCTCGATGCCGGCGGACGGTTGGTCCTCCCCGGGTTCATCGACAGTCACAATCACATCACCTTCGGCTCGGACCCGGACGTGCTGCAGCTCGGGGACGCCCGCGCTCCCCGGGATCTCTTCTCGAGTCTCCGCCAGTTCGCCGCCTCCCATCCCGATCTGAGGTGGATCGAAGGCGAAGGGTGGAACTACTCCATCTTCCCCGGGGGGACGCTGCCGACCTGGCGCGACCTCGAGGGCCTCACGGGCGACCGCCCGGCCTTCCTCGTCTCCTATGATGTCCACACCGTCTGGCTGAACCGCGCCGGGCTCAAGAAACTCGGCATCCGTCGAGGAACCGCGCGCCTGCCCTTCGGCGAGGTCGACACCGACTCGCGCACCGGCGAGCCGACCGGCATCCTGAGGTCGTTCGCGACCATGGGGCTGTCGACCGAGGGGGAGGCCGCCCTTAGGAGGATCCTCCCCTCCGCCTCGACCGAGCGCCGCTACGCGCGCCTGAAGCTGAATCTGCAGATCGCGTCGCGCTACGGGATCACGACCATCGTCGAGCCGCAGGCCTTCCTCGAGGATCTGCCGCTCTTCACCCGCGCCCGCCAGGAGGGTCTCCTCCGGCCCCGCCTGCAGCTCGCCCTGTTCCATCCGCGCGGCACGTCCGAGGCGGTACTCGCCCGCTTCGACGAGGCCCGGCGGCAGTGGAACGACGACCACCTCCGGGTCGCCGCGATCAAGCTCTATATCGACGACGTGGTGGAGCCCCACACCGCCGCCCTCCTGCAGCCTTACAGCGACGCGCCGACGCTCAAGGGGGAGACCCTCTACCGTCCCGAGGAGTTCAAGGCGGTCGCGGCCCGTCTCGACCGGATGAAGTTTCAGATGTTCATCCACGCCATCGGCGATCGGGGGATCCGGGTGGCGCTCGATGCGCTGCAGTTCGCCCGGGAGCAGAACGGCTCGCGCGACAGCCGGCACGAGCTGATCCACATCGAGTGCCTGTCCCCGGATGACCTCCCGCGCTTCAAGGCGCTGGGAGTGATCGCCTGCATGCAACCGCGGCACTGCGCCCCTGACATCACGGGGAAGTGGGCCATGAACATCGGGCCCGAGCGCTCCCGTTACGCCTGGGCGTTTCGCAGCTTGAAGGACGCCGGCGCCACCCTTGCCTTCGCCAGCGACTGGAACGTCGCCGAGATGGATCCTCTCGTCGGGATCTACACGGCGCTCACCCGCCAGGGGCTCGATGGCCAGCCGCCGGGAGGCTGGATCCCCGAGCAGACGATTGACCTCGAGACCGCGCTGCGCGCCTATACGATTCAGGGGGCCTACGCCAACTTCGTGGAGGGGAACCGGGGGTCGGTCACGGCCGGAAAGTACGCCGATCTGATCGTGCTGTCGGACGACCTGTTCACGCTGCCCCCGGAGAAAATCAAGGACGCGCGGGTGCTCCTGACCCTGGTCGGCGGGGACGAGGTCTATCGTTCGCCCGGCGCGACGTTCTAGGCGTCCGGCTTACCGGGGCGGAACGTGGGCGGACGATACGATGTCGTGATCGTGGGGGCGGGACACAACGGCCTCGTGGCCGCCGCCTATCTCGCAGGGGCGGGGCTTCGGACCCTGGTCCTCGAACGCCGGCCGCTCGTCGGCGGCGCCTGCGTCACCGAAGAACTGATCCCGGGTTATCGCTTTTCGACCGCCTCCTACGTCTGCTCGCTGCTCAGGCCCGAGATCATCGCCGATCTTGGTCTTCGCGAGCATGGCTTTGAGATGCTGCCCTGCCGGGCCTCGTTCACGGCCTTCCCGGACGGGCGCGCGCTTCTCCTCGGCCTCGACGCGGAGGAGGACGCGCGGCAGATCGCCCGCTTCTCTAATAAGGATGCGGAGGCCTACCCCCGCTTCAACGCCGCCCTGGCCCGCCTCGCCGATGTCATCCGGCCGACCCTCGCCATGACTCCGCCCGACCCTGCGGCGCCCGGCATGGGCGACCTGCTGCGGCTGCTGCGCCTGGGCAACCGATTCCGCCGGCTGCCGCGTCCCGATCAGACGCTCCTCATGAAGATGATGACGATGAGCTGCGCCGCGCTCCTGGACGAGTGGTTCGAGTCGAGCGAGCTCCGAGCCAGCCTGGGCCCCACCAGCACGATTGGAACCTACGGCAGCCCGAGGACCCCGGGGACCGCGTTCATCCTGCTGCATTATTACCTCGGCGAGGCGAACGGCTCACCCGGCTCGTGGGGGTTCGTGCGGGGCGGCATGGGAGGGCTCGCCGAGGCGCTGGCCGCCGCGGCCCGCTCGCGCGGGACGGAGATCAGGGTCGGTGGAGCCGTCGAGCGGATCCTGGTGAAGGGCGGTTCGGCGCGCGGCGTCGTCCTCGAAGGCGGCGAGGAGATCGAGGGCCGCGTCATCGTTTCCAACGCCGACCCGAAGCGGACCTTCCTGCGCCTCGTCGACCGCGCCGATCTGCCCCCCGAGTTCGTACGCGGGATCGAGACGTTCCGCTGCGCCGGCAACTCGGCCAAGATCAACCTGGCCGTCTCGGAGCTCCCCGATTTCACCGCGCGGCCCGGAGACGGGCCCCATCTGCGCGGGTCGATCCAGATCTGCGGGGCGGACGAGAGTTACCTCGAGGCGGCCTTCGATGATTTCAAGGCCGGGCGCCCCTCGCGCAGGCCGTATCTGGAGGTCACGATCCCGTCCACGGTCGACGATACGCTCGCTCCTCCCGGACATCACGTGATGTCGATCTCGATGAAGTTCGTGCCGTACCGTCCGGCCACGGGGGACTGGGAGTCGCGCCGGGAGGAGCTGGGAGATCTGGCGATCGACACGCTCGCCGCCTGCGCTTCGAACTTCCGTCGATCGATACTGTTCCGGCAGGTTCTGACGCCGCGCGATCTCGAGGCGAGGTTTGGCCTGACCGGCGGGAACATCGGCCATGGCGACATGGCGCTCGACCAACTCTTCGCCATGCGGCCGCTTCTGGGGTGGGCCCGTTACCGCACGCCGATCGGCGGTCTCTATCTGTGCGGGGCGGGCACGCATCCCGGTGGAGGGGTGATGGGCGCCTGCGGCCGGAACGCGGCCCGCGAGATTCTCGTCGACCTGCGCCGCGGCCGGCTCGGGAATTTCTAGACCCGCGCCCCGATCAGCTCGGTCACGGTCGCGTCCGCCCCGCGGGCTTACCCCGCGCCGCGCGCAGGCAGAGGAATTCGAGGGCGATGGTCGCCCCGGCGAGGGCGGTGATCTCGCCGACGTCGTAGGCCGGCGCGACCTCGGTGACGTCGCCGCCGACGAAGTCCACGTCCAGCAGGCCGCGCACGATCTCCAGGGCGAGATGGGTCGGCAGCCCGCCGACCACCGGTGTGCCGGTGCCGGGCGCGGCGCTCGTGTCGAGACAGTCGATATCGAAGGTGAAATAGGCCTTGCTGGTCCCGACGATCGTCTTGATCTCGGAGATGATCGTCTCCGGTGGCGATTTGAGCACCTGCCGGGCGTCCAGGATCGTGAAGCCGCAGGTCTCGGGGTTGTGGGTGCGGATGCCGATCTGCACCGACCGGCGCGGGTCGACCAGTCCTTCCTGGACGGCGTGGAAGAACATCGTCCCGTGGTCGATCCGGCCCGGCTCGTCACGCCAGGTGTCGGAGTGGGCGTCGAAATGTACCAGAGCGAGGGGGCCATGGACGCGGGCATGGGCGCGCAACAGCGGCAGCGAGATGAAGTGGTCGCCGCCGAGGCTCAGGAGGAAGACGCCGGCGTCGAGGATGGCCCTGGCGTGGGCTTCGATCGCCTCCGGGATCCGCTCGGGGCGCCCGGAGTCGAAATAGCAGTCGCCGTAGTCGATGACCGCGAGCCGATCGAACGGGTTGAAGGTCCACGGATACGGCTGGCCCCAGGCGAGCTGCGCCGAGGCCTTGCGGATCGCCGCCGGGCCGAAGCGCGCCCCGGGGCGGTTGCTGGTCGCGAGGTCGAGCGGCACACCGCAAACCGCGACGTCGACGCCCGTCAGGTCGCGCGTATAGCGGCGCCGCATGAAGCTGAGCGCGCCCGAATAGGTCGGCTCCACCACGGTGCCGTAGGGGCCCGGCGCGGTGAAGGCGTGGTCGCCCGGAGTCTCGGACAAGCTCATCCCCCCGTTTCGACGAAATATACCATGCCGGTCCCCGCGCTCTGAAGGGCCTGGTGGAACGAAACGCATTGACCGGATCCTTGCCGTCCCCCCGGCCGGCGCCTAGATTGAATGCATGATCAATAAGAAGTCGGGTGGTGGTGTCGGTTTCGTCATCGTGGTCGTGGCGCTGGTGGTCGTCATGCTGCTCGCCGCCAAGGCTTGGAACGCGATGCTCCCGGCGGTTCAGGCGTTGAAGCCGGGCGTCCCGGGCAGCGTGCCGGACCACGGGCAGACTGAGGTGGGAGATGCGATTCGCTCCGGCACCCTCCCCAACCTCAAGCAGATGAACCAGAACACCGACCAGCATATCCAGCAGATGAAGGAAGGCTCCAAGGGGCAGGACTGACGCTCTGCGGGTTTTTGTCAGGCCCGGAGAATCGGGATAAGCTCATCGTCCGGAGGTTCGAGCGACATGAGCGAAACCGATCGTCAGGACGCCGGTGGTGCCCCGCATAGAGCGTTTCTCATCCTGCTCGGCGCGATCCTGGTGGCCGGCATCGCCATCGGCCTCTACCTCACCCGCTTCCATGAAATCGAGATGTACGGGGATCAGTCGGCGACCCTGAGCAACTGCCCCCGGACCGAGACCACCAACTGCGAGGTCGTCAACACCAGCGGCCCCTCCGAGATCGCCGGAGTCCCGATCTCGGCGTTCGCCATCCCGACTTACCTAATGTTGCTCATCATGGTCGCGCGGGCCCGGCGCCGTCCGCGGCTGCTGGCGATCGTCCTCGCCATCGGGCTGCTGACGCTGCTCTACTCCGCCTATCTTCTTTATGTCTCCAAGATCGTCATCGGGTACCTCTGCGCCTGGTGCTTCCGCCTCTACATGATCAATGCCGGCATTCCGCTCCTCGCCGCTCTCGCGGCCCGGCGCAGCCCGGTTCGGATGCTGAAGGAGGCGTTCGAGGATCTCCGGCGGATGGTTCCCGAGGTGCGCCGCGCGTCTTTAATCTTCGGGTCTTTTCTGATCGCCACGGTGGCGATCGATCAGATCTACCGATCCGGCTTGACCCGGATCGCTCCGGGCTCCCGGTCTCTCGAGGCGCCGGCTCCCGGCACCGAGGGCGTCGTCGAACCGGAGGCCGGGGCCGTGGTCGAGCCGGGGAACGAGGCCGTCCCGGCGCAGGCCCCCGCGACCACCACCGCACCGACGAAACCGATCAAGCCAGCCACGCCGGTGGTGAAGACGAACCCGGCCGCGCCGGCCGGGCCACCGGTGCGGACCGGCGCCTTCGTCGTGCCGGGTCCGCTGAAACTGATCGAGGCGGGCCAGGGGCAGGTGCGGGAGTCGAGCTTCGATCTCAAGGGCCGGATCGGACGGGGAAGGCCGGTGGCGCTCCTGTTCTGGGCCCCCGGCTATCCACTTTCGGAGGAGGCGCTGGTCGCCATGACCCGATTCCTGGCGCAGCAGGCGCCGCAGTACGAGCTTTTCGCCGTCGCGGGGAAGCGGGATGATCAACGCCTCGAGATGATCTGGGAGGCCTTCTCGCTTCTGGAGGTTCCCCCCTCGCTGCCGCTTCTGATCGACGAAGGGTTCGCCGTGTCGAAGCAGCTCGAGGTGACCGACGTGCCGGACCTCGTCCTGATCGACGACGCGGGGAATCTCGTCACCACCAAGGTCAAGGGGCTGAACCAGGTCGTGACGGCCGCGCCGGAGAACCTCGCTGCCGGTGAGCTGATCCGGCGGGTCGCGCGTGGCACGCCGGTGACCCCTCTCGCCGATCCGCCGCCGTACTATCCGGCGACCGGGCTGTACGGCCATTGCGCACCGGAGTTCTCCCTTCCGGACCTCTCCGGCGCGCGCGATGTCGCGTTCCACGATCGAACGACGAACGGCAAGCCGACCCTGCTGATGTTCTGGTCGGCCACCTGCAAGCATTGCCAGAAGGAGATCCCGCAACTTCTGAATTACGTCCGGGCCCACCCCGGGGAGTTCAACGTCGTCTCGGTCGCTCTCATCAAGCCCGATCGCCCCGACGGCACATCACATCGCCGGATCACCGAGGCCTACGTCCGCAGCAACGGCATTCCCTGGCCGGTCCTCGACGATTCGAGCGGCTTCGCGGCCGACCTGTACAAGGTCGTGTCGACCCCCACCACGTTCCTGCTGACGCCCGGAGGCGCGATCGCCGGCGCGTGGTATCACCCGCACGAGGACATCGCCGCGGCGATCCGGGAAGCGATGTCCCGGCTGACGGCGATGCGCGCCGATTGCCTCCCGGCTCCTCCCGACCAGGTCTCCCAGGTGTCGTTCTCCACGCTCGACCCGGGCGGGCAGAAAGTGACGCTCGCGTCCCTCGCCGACCGTCCGGCGATCGTCCACTTCTGGGCGACCTGGTGCGTTCCGTGCCAGACGGAGCTCCCCGAGCTGCTGCGATTCCGTGACCGGTTCGAGAAGGAGGGGGGGCGGCTCGTTCTGGTCTCGGTCGAGGATGCGCCGGCCGGCTCGAAAATCCAGGAGTTCGGGTCGCGCTTCGACCCTCGGTTCTCGAGCCTCCGCGCTCCTCAGGGCGGTCTTGCCGACCGGCTGAACCTCGCCTATTCGGTTCCGCGCACCCTCCTCGTCGGCAAGGGCGGTCGGGTGCTGCGGACCTTCTACGGCGCCCAGAAGTGGGACGACTCCGTCTTCCGGGAGAACCTCAGGACGCTCCTCCAGCTGCCGCGCTCCACCGGCTGACGCCGACAGTCGGCCGTCCGGTGTGCTATGATGCGCGGCGGTCAAGGGCGCTCGTTGCCCGCGGAGGCCGGCTTTGGCAAAAAACCCGGATGAATTCCAAGTCAACGAGCGCGTCCGCCACGAGATGTACGGCTTGGGAACGATCCTGGAGGTCGGCCCCCGGACGACGACCATCGAGTTCGATTCCCAGGGCCGCCGCAAGTTCGTGACCAGCATGCTGCGCCTCGAGCGCAGCACCGAGGCGGCCCCGGCCCCACCCCCCAGGAAGCCACGCGCCAAGAAGGCTCCCGCCAAAAAGGCCACGGCCTAGCCCGGTTAGAAATCCGGTCTGGTTCCAATGCCGGTTAGTTGAGGCCACGCTTCGCACGCATAAGGGCTTTTCCGTCAGCCTCGGGTTCGACATCGGGTGGGGGAACCGGGCGGGGGCCCCGGTTGCGGGTTCAGGTCCCAGCGGGCGACTTCCTGGTCGGCGGGCGGTTGGGGCGCGCAGCCCGTGATGAGCACCAGCCGGCGAGGGGCGATTGAATCCCCATACTTCCTCCAGTGTATAGTTTGGCGCGATCATGACCAATGCGCCTGTCACGTCCCGCCCCGCAGGGCCCACCGGCATCCGCTGGCGCATGCTGGCGCTGCTGTTCGCCTCGAGCTTCGTGGCCTACCTGCTGCGCACCAACATGTCCGTGGCCGGCGAGCAGATGATGGGCGATTTGGGGCTCACGCAAGTGCAGCTGGGCTTGGTGCTGGCGGCGTTTGCCTGGAGCTACGCGGCGTTTCAGTTTCCCGGCGGCATCTGGAACGAGCGGGTCGGAGGGCGCCGCGCCCTCACCATCATCGCGCTGCTCTGGGGCGCCTGCAATCTGCTCATCGGGCTGGTGCCCGGCCGCACTCTGGCAACACCTCTGATCATCATGAGTGCGCTCATCGCGCTGCGCGCGCTGATGGGCGCCGCGCAGGCGCCGCTCTTCCCGGTGACGGGCGCCGCGATGACCTGCGACTGGTTTCCGGTCTCGGGATGGGCGTTCCCCAACGGCTTGAGCAACGCCGGTCTCACCCTGGGCGCGGCGGCAACCGGCCCGCTGATCGCCTGGCTCATGGTCAACTTCGGCTGGCGACAGTCGTTCGTGCTGACGGCGCCGCTGGCGTTCGTGCTGGCCGCGGTCTGGTGGTGGTACGTGCGCGACACGCCGGCGCAGCATCCGCACGTGAGTCACGCCGAGCTCGCGCTCATCGATCGCGATCGACCGGCGATATTCCTGGAGCCGACACCTCCTGGTATGTGGAAGCGCATGCTGAGCGATCCGCAGATTATCCTGCTCACGGCGAGCTACTTCTGCAGCAACTACGTCTTTTACTTCTTCTTCAACTGGCTGTTCATCTATCTGGTGGATAATCGCGGCTTCAAGGTTCTGGAGAGCGGCACCTACGCGGCGGCGCCGTGGGTCAGCGGCGCCATCGGCGCGCTGGTTGGCGGCATCGCCTGCGACCACATTTCCATGCGCCTGGGAAAGCGGCGCGGACATCGATGGGTGGCGATGGTCGGTCTCGGGCTCGGGGGCGTGCTGATCATGGCCGCCGCCGTGGCCACGGCGCCGCTCGTCGCCATCCTGCTGCTGTCGCTCTGTCTGGGGGCGCAGCAGATGACCGAGGCGGTGTTCTGGTCCGCGGCGATTTCGGTGTCCGGAAAGCATTCGTCGTCGGCATCCGGGGTGATGAACACCGGTGGGAATGTCGTCGGCGGGGTTGGCGCGTTGCTCGTGCCGTTGACGGTGCGCACGTGGGGATGGCCTGCGGCCCTGGCGACCGGCGCGGCCTTTGCCCTGGTGGGCGCACTGCTGTGGTGCTGGATTCGCGCCGACCGTGAATTCCCGCCCGCTCCCTCGCCCCTCTGGAGAGCGTCATCCTGATGGAGAATCCTGTGGACCGGGCACGCCTGCGGATCGGCCGGCTGGAGCGGCTGCAAGCCACGATGCGCGCGCAGGGCCTCGAGGCCTGCCTGCTGTTCAATGAACCGAACGTCCGTTACGCGACCGGCGCCTCGGCGATGCCGATCTGGAGCAACACGACGTTCGTCCGCTGCGCCCTGGTCCCCGCCGAGGGGCGGCCAATCCTCTTCGAGCACCCGAACTCGATGCACCTGTTCCGGGGCATCGAGGCCGAGGTGCGGCCGATGCACGCCTGGGAGTTCTACGACGACACGGCGGCGCACGCCGCGATCTTCGCCCGGCAGACAGTCGCCGCGCTGCGCGAGCTCGGCGTCTCCTCGAGCCGGCTCGCCGTCGACCGGCTGGGAACGCCCGGGTTCCTCGCCCTCCAGCGCGAAGGGATCGCGATCGTCGACTCGGCGCCGGTCACGACCGTGGCCCGCGAGATTAAGACCCCCGAGGAGGTCGCCCTGTTCGAGCTGAACGCCGCGATCCTGATGGAGATGCTGGCCAATCTCGAGCGCGCCATCGCGCCCGGGGTCCGCGAGCGCGAGCTGCTGGCCATCCTGGCGGACACGCTGCTGCGGCACGGCGGCGAGCACCTCGCCACCAGCACCGTCTGCTCCGGCCCGAACACCAACCCGTGGCGCGCCGAGGCGACCGCGCGCGCCATCGAACCCGGCGACCTGGTCTACGTCGACACCGACACCATCGGCGTCGAGGGCTACTTCTTCTGCGTGTCGCGCACCTTCCTGTGCGGCGATCGCCCTGCGACCCCCGCGCAACGCGACGCGTACCGCACCGCGCACGACTGGCTGCTCGGGTTGCGGGAGATGGTCCGGCCCGGCATCACCTGCCGCGAGCTCGCCGCCAAGGCGCCGCGACTTCCCCGCAGGTTCATGCCGCAGCGTTACGAGGTCATGATCCACAGCGTCGGCCTTGAAGAGGAAAGCCCGAGCGTCGCCTACCCCGACGACCCGCAGCCGAACGGCGATCGCGTCCTGCAGGAGAACATGGCCCTCGTCGTGGAGCTCTACTGCGGCGAAGTCGGCGGCCGGGATGGCGTCAAGATCGGCGACCAGGTGCTGGTGACGTCCGAGGGCGTGAAGATGCTGGTGCCGTACCCCTACTGCGATACCCTGCTCCGATAAGCGTCCGCGGAGACGGCTCGGTAACGATGAAAATCCTGGCGCTGAACTGCGGCTCCACCTCGGTCCGTTTTCGGCTCATCGAAACCGATCGAAGGCGCATGGCGCGGGACGCGGACCGGCACCTGGCTGGAGGGAAGCTCGAGGCGATCGGGGGCGACTCGTCGGTCGCGTTCCAGGTCGAAGGCCGTCCGGTTCCGCCGGCGAAGGTCCGCCTCCGCGACCACCGCGAGGCGATCGCGCTGATCCTGGACTGGCTGATCTCCGGGAGCCCAGCTGGAGGCCTGCTGCGCTCCCGCTCCGATCTTGACGCGGCCGGCCATCGCGTCGTGCACGGCGGCGCCGGCTTCAGCGATCCGGTGCGCATCGACCCCGCGGTGGTCGCGGCGATCGAAGCGTGCGCCGATCAGGCCCCGCTCCACAATCGCCCGACCCTTCTCGGCATCCGGGCCACGCTGCAACTCCTCGGCCCGGCGGTGCCTCAGGTCGCGGTGTTCGACACGGCGTTCCACCGCACCATGCCCGAGTCGTCCTATCTGTACGCTCTGCCTTACGAGATCTCCGCGAAGCATGGGATAAGACGCTACGGCTTCCACGGCACGTCACATCAGTACATCGCCCTGCGGTACCGGCGGCTCCGCCGGCTGCGGACCAGGGACGTGCGGATCATCTCCCTGCATCTGGGCGGGGGAAGCTCAGCGTGCGCCATCCGGGAGGGCAAGTCGCTCGACACCTCGATGGGGTTCACGCCGCTCGAGGGTCTGGTCATGGCGACTCGCTGCGGCGATCTCGACCCGGCGATTCCCCTGTTCCTGGCGCGCCGCACCGGCGCCACGCCGGCCGAGATCGAGGCGATGCTGGTCAGCCGCTCCGGGCTCCTCGGCCTGTCCGGAACGAGCTCGGACATGCGGACCCTCCTCGAGCTGAAGCGGCACGATCCGCGCGCGCTCCTGGCGATCGAGATCTTCTGCAGGCGGGTCAGGAAATACATCGGCGCCTATTTCGCCGACATGGGAGGCGCCGACGCGATCGTCTTCACCGGGGGAATCGGAGAGAATGCGCCCGAGATCCGCCGACGGACCTGTCGCGGCCTGGAAAGCCTGGGGTTGCGACTCGACCAGGGCCGGAACCGGCGGCTGGTCGCGGGCGCCGAGGGGGAAATCAGCCGCAGGGGCTCGACCCTGAGGGCCTACGTGATCCCGACCGACGAGGAATTGATAATCGCGCGCCAGACGGCGCGCCTGCTCGACCGACCCCGACCGACCGGTCCGGGTCTGGCTGGAGGTTCACCATCGCCATGACACGCTCCGAGGCCGAAGCGATCGCCCTCTACCGCCGCGCCGTCAACTATCTGTCCGCCGCCCAGATCTATCTGAAGTCGAATCCGCTGCTTGAGGAGCCGCTGCGGCCCGAGCAGATCAAGGATCGCCTCCTCGGGCACTGGGGCACCGCGCCCGGCATCAACTTGATCTACGCCCACCTCAACCGACTCATCCTGAAAACCGGCGCCAGCGTTCTACTCGTGACCGGCCCCGGCCACGGCGCGGCCGCGAATCTTGCGAACCTGTACCTCGAAGGGAGCCTGGGCGAGTTCTACCCTTCCATGACGCAGGATCGCGTTGGACTGCTGCGCTTCGTGCGGGCCTTCTCGTGGCCCGACGGCTTCCCGAGCCACCTCAGCCCCGCCCTGCCGGGCGTCATCCATGAGGGCGGCGAGCTGGGGTATGCGCTGGCGACCTCCTTCGGCGCCGCCCTCGACAACCCCGACCTGATCGTCGCCTGCATCGTCGGCGACGGCGAAGCCGAGACGGGGCCGACGGCGACCGCCTGGCACGGGACGAAGTTCCTCAATCCGGCGACCGATGGCGCGGTGCTCCCCTTCCTGCACCTGAACGGATTCAAGATCGCCTCGCCGACGCTGTTCGGGACGATGGATGACGGCGAGCTCGCCGCGCTCTTCTCGGGCTGCGGGTGGAACGTTCGCATCGTCGACTACGGCGAGGAGATCGACGGCGACCTGGCCTCTGCCGTGGAGAGCGCCCATGCCTCGATTCGCGCGCTGCAGGCGGAGGCGCGGGCCGGACGCTGCCCCAAGCGCCCGCGCTGGCCGCTGATCATCCTGCGCACGCCGAAGGGGATGAGCGGCCCGGTCGAGATCGATGGCAAGGCGATCGAGGGCTCGTTCCGCGCCCACCAGGTGCCGGCGAAAGATCTGAAGACCGACCCGCGGCATCTCGCGGTCGTGGAGCGGTGGCTACGCTCCTACCGCCCCGAGGAGCTGTTCGATCGGCAGGGCCGTCCGGTCGAAGCGATCCGCGCTCTCTGCCCGCGGGGAACGCAGCGGATGGCGATGAACCCGCACGCCAACGGAGGCCGCATCCGGCGGCCTCTCGACCTCCCCGAGCTTCGGGATCACGCGGTCGACGTACCGGTGCGGGGCGCGCAGGCTTGCAGCAGCATGGAAGTGGCCGGCCGCTATCTCGCGCAGGTGGTGGAGCGCAATCAGCGGACTCGGAATTTCCGCATCGTCTGCCCTGACGAGCTCGAATCGAACCGCCTCGGCGCCGTCCTCGACGTGACGCTCCGCCAGTACCTCTGGCCCACCCCCGCGGTCGCCGAGAAGATCGGGCCCGACGGCCGCGTGCTCGAAGTCTTGAGCGAGCACAGCTGCCAGGGCTGGCTGCAGGGCTACCTCCTGACCGGACGGCACGGCCTCTTCCCCTGCTACGAGGCGTTCCTGCCGATCGTCGACGGCATGATGAACCAGTACGCCAAGTTCCTGAAGACATCCCTCGAGGTCCCGTGGCGGGCCCCCGTCTCTTCGCTGAACTATATCCTCACCTCCGAGGCCTGGAGACAGGACCACAATGGCTATTCTCATCAGGGGCCCGGCTTCATCAACAACGTCCTGACGAAGAAGGGCCACACCTATCGCATTCTCCTGCCGCCCGACGCCAACTGCCTGCTGTCGACGCTTGACACCTGTCTCCAATCGACGAACCACATCAACCTGATCATCGCCGGCAAGCAGCCGATGCCGCAGTGGCTGTCGATGGCGGAGGCGATCGAGCATTGCCGCGTCGGCGCCTCGGTCTGGCCGTGGGCCAGCACCAACGACGGCGAGGACCCGGAGCTGGTGCTGGCCGGATGCGGCGACACGCTGACCGTCGAGGTCCTGGCGGCGGCCCGGATCATCCGCACGGTGGCGCCCGAGTGGCGGGTGCGCGTGGTCAACGTTGTTGATCTGCAAATTCTGGGCGTCCCCGAGAAATACCCGCGCGGCCTGGAGGAAGAGCGCTTCCAGCGCCTCTTCCCGCTCGACGCACCCGTCCTCGTCAACTATCATGGCTACACTGCCGCCATCAAGCAGCTGGTCTGGGAACGGCCGGCAAACAGCCGGTTCGACATCAACGGATATCGCGAGGAGGGAACGACGACCACGCCGTTCGACATGCTGGTGCGCAACCGGACGAGCCGCTACGACCTCGTCATCCAGGCGGCCCGCGTGATGGCGGCCCGGCACCACCAAGTGGCGGCCCGGGCCGAGGAGATGACTCGCCTCTGCGAAGCCAGGCTCGCCGCGCACCGCGACTTCATCCGCCTGCACGGGATCGACCTGCCCGAGATCGTCGACTGGACCTGGGCCGAACCGTAGCCGAAGACCCGGTAGGTGCGGATCGGCGTTGAGGCTCGGCGGCAGGATCGCGATCCGGGCTCGCGGGTGCCCGTCTCGTGAGCTTCAGTGTTCCGTGTGCGACGTATGGGTCACCTCCGGCGAGGGGGACTCCTTCTCGAGCGACTTCACAAACGTCCCCCGCGCGGCCTCGGCGGCCCGGTCGTAGATCTCGCCCAGAGCGGATGGCATGCGTGACGCCTTCTCGCGGGCCTGCCGCAGGGCGGTTCCGAGCCGCTCGCGCGTCTCCTTGCCGGTGCGCGGAGCCGTGAGAAGCGCCGCCACCGCGCCGGTCGCGGCACCCGCCAGGAACGCCAGGAAAATCTGCACCCCTCGACCTTCTATGTTGTTACTCATGATGGTGTGCCACCTCCTTCGGTTGGAACTGGGCCAGGTCAGGCTGGAGGCTCCGCGGCCGATACGGCGCCGCTGCCTCCGGCTCTGCTCGGACGGACTCATTTCGATCTCCCGCTGCCCCGGCCGGGGGCGCAAAGATCGCGCGCACGGCCGCAACCATCGCCGGTCCTACGGCGCCGCCGAGGGTGGCGATCGGCCGGATCATGCCCTGGAGCCGCAGGGCCATCCGCCCGAGGTTGGCCGCCGCCTCGATGTGCGGCCGGAGACCCTCCAAATCCTGTTCGGCACGGGCGACGACCTGGTCGACACGGCCCGCGGCGTTGGTGACCTCGGCAAGCGCCCGTTCGAGGCGCTGGTCGGCGTTCGTAAGAATGGTTCGGGCGCTCCGCAACACCCTCTGGAGCTGGTAAAGAACCGGGAGCGCGGCGCCCACGAGGACCGCGATCAGGACGACGATGGCGATCTGCGCTCCTTCCGTCACGGGGCACCTCCTTTGGATGACCGGCCAGGCCACCCCCGGTCTCACGGGCAGCTCCCGGCAAACGGCCCCTGCCATTTATCTTTGCAAGAGCCCTGCCACGCGGGCGCTGCCTTGATGAGAGCGGCGCTTCGATGGCGAGGCGGCACTTCGCCGGCGAGGTGCAGATTCTACGTAGGGCGGCGGGAGGAGCGCCTCTACAGGCCGAACATTTGCCGGTTCTTGCGGAAGTGGTGGCCGTAGATGGCGAAGGTGACGGCCAGCGGGAAGAGATCGCGGCGGCGGAGCATCGTCCAGGAGAGCAGGCCCCAGTAGTGGAATCGTTCGCGGCCGATGACGCCGAGGCGCAGGCTGGCGTGGGTGAACGCCATGACGTGCATGAAGCTCAGCGACTCGGCCGCCTTCCTCGGGCGATAGTCGCGCAGGAAAGTGCGGACCCGCCGGTAGTACGGGGCGGGGGCGTAGATGCCGCGCAGGATGCTCCGGTAGCCCTCGCGCACCGTGTCCATGCTCATGCGCGGGATCAGGTTCATCGTGCCGTCCACGTTGTTGCCGCTCGTCTGACCGAGCAGCCGGCCTTCGCGTTCCATCCGGGCGTGGAGCTTCGTGCCCGGGAGCGCATTCAGCAGTCCGACCATGGCGGTGACGATGCCGCTCTTCTGGATGAAATCCACCTGCCGCTGGAATGTCGTCGCCGTATCGCTGTCGAAGCCGACGATGAACCCCCCCTGAACCTGAAGCCCGGCGCGCTGCATCCGTTTCACGTCGGCGACCAGGTCTCGGCCGCGGTTCTGGCGCTTGTTGCATTCCGCGAGACCTTCCTCGTCGGGCGTTTCGATGCCCACGAACACGGAGTCGAACCCCACCTCGACCATCTGCCGCATCAATGTCTCGTCGTCGGCGAGGTTGATCGACGCTTCGGTGTAGAAGGTGATGCCGTGCTTGCCCCGCTGCCAGGCGATCAAGGCGGGCAGCAGCGCTGCCTGGAGATCCCGCTTGTTACCGATGAGATTGTCGTCCACGAAGAAGATCTGGCCGCGCCAGCCGAGCCCGTAGAGACGATCCAGCTCGGCGATGATCTGCGCCGGCGTCTTGGTGCGCGGGCGGTGTCCGAACATCGCAGTGACGTTGCAAAATTCGCAATCGAACGGGCAGCCGCGCGAATACTGGATACTCATCGAGGCGTACTTGTTCAGATCGGCGAGCTCCCAGGACGGTGCGGGCGTCCGGTGAAGGTCGGGGAACTCCGCCGAGGCGTACAGTCGCCGCGCGCAGCCGCGATCGAGATCGCGCAGGAACGGGGCGAGCGTGACCTCGGCTTCGTTCAGGACGAAGTGGTCGACCTCGGGAAACTGCTCGTGCTCGGAGATGAACAGCGGCCCGCCCGCGACGATCCGCTTGCCCGCCGCCCGGCATCGCGCGATCAGCTGGCGCGCCGAGTCCCGCTGGGCGGCCGTGGCGCCGACGAGGACGATGTCGGCCCACTTCAGATCGGCCCGGGTGAGTTTCCGCACGTTCGTGTCGACGAGCCGCAGCACCCAGTCCCCGGGCAGCATCGCGGCGACGGTCAGGAGCCCCAGCGGCGGCAGGGTCGCTCGCTTGTGGATGAACTTCAGCGCGTGCTTGAAGCTCCAGAACGTGTCCGGGAACTCGGGGTAAAGGAGCAGGGCCTTTGTCTTCATATCAACAGGCTACGCCTCAGCGCGAGGAAATGGAAGCGGGCGCGCCAACCCTTCCGCACGGCGGGCCGGGGGGCACAGCCCGCCCGCCGCGCGGACCTTCCCGACCATACCTCGACTCGGAAGAGGCGCGCGGCCGGATGAAGATTCCGCCTGAGATTTAGACGAGCAGCACCGTGTCGCCGAGAAGGTCAAGGCGCGCGTCGAGGCCTCCGGGAAGTGGAAGCGCCCGATCACGACACTGATTCGCGGCATGGAGCGGCCGGCGCGCCTCCTCAGTGCAGCCCTCTGGGGAGGGTGACGGTGATCGCGGCGGAATTGTTCGAGTAGTCGGTCTCCTGGAAGAAATGTTCGGCGTTGACTTCGACCTCGAGGATGTAGTCACCCGCCGACAGCCCGGTGACATCGATCCACTGGCCGTCGAACCACGCGGCGTAGAAATCGGCCTGGCAGACGCTCAGCCCCATGTCGTCGCAGGAGAAGTACCTGGGGCGATCCTTGCTGCCGGCGCAGACACCCTGCGTGTAGTGATAGACATCCACGACGCAGAACCCCTGCTTCCTGCCGGTGACGAGCTTCTTCGCCAGGTTCGGGTTGGCCACCAGGAGGTCGCGCGCGCATGAGGTCGGGTTCGTCTGGCGAAGGGCGAGCCATTGCGCGTAGTCCTTCGGAGTCCAGAGACGGTAATCGGAGTACTCCTTGAAGTGCGTGTGCCCGTGGCAGGTCACGAAGTCGAACCACTCGGGGTGATCCGTCGGCTTGCCGATGATCAAATCGCCCGGGCCGAGGTTAGGGGTAGCGGTGTCGAACCGTAGTAACCAGCGGTCGCCTGCGGTCACTTCCCCCTCGGCGACGGAGCAATCGGTCGAGGTCCAGGTCTCCTTGTTCAGTGCCAGGTTGGGGGGAATCTCCGAGCCGTCGACGATCAGGTCGGGACAGCCGTTCTTGTCGGAGCACGGGATGGCGGGCACGCAGGTCGTCTGGGTCTGAGCGGACGACGGGCGTGCAGCGGCGAAACCCCCGAACAGAACAAGCATCGAAACAAACACGACCCTGCAGAGAAGAGAGCGATCCAAGTCACACCTCCTGGGCGACACGCAATGGGTGTCAGTTGCGCCCGGACCCGTGTTCGACGGGACGATTCACTGCGCGCGGCGAGAGAGCTGAAAAAGATATACGGCCAAATGGCGCGCCGGTCAACGGCTTTCGCGCCGTTCCTCTCGGCGTTCGCCGTCGAAGGCTCGCGGGTCGGCAGCTTGCCGAAAGGCGGTCGCTGGCGCACCCGATTTCCACCGGCGCGCCCACAGAGTAAGCGCATAGGAAGTTCAAGCTGAGATTTTAGGTCCGATAAGTTCTATTCCATCAGCCTCGGGTTCGACATCGGGCGGGAGAGGCGCGCCCCGGCGTCAGCGCTCGTCACCGACTTCTCCCAGAGATCGGCAAACCGCTTCCGGCTCGACGAGAACGCGATGAGTCCGCAGCAGCAGGGTCGGGATCATGAGATAGGCGCCCTCGACGAGGTACCGTGCGGCCACGCTCAGTAATTCCACCGGATCCCCGTGCGTAAGCTCCGCGTCGGCGCTGGATAACTCATGATGGTCGGCTCGAGAGAAGGCCCCGGCGAAATCGTCGTCCGGGGGGTGATGAAACCGCTCGTCGAGTACCTCCGATCCAGGAGGTTCGCCCCGGCCACGAACAGTTCCAGCTGTCGCCACCGATATCCCATCTGTGCGTCGAGGGTCGCGTAGGACTCAATGGCATGCTCGTTGGTGTCGTCCATGAACTGGCGTCCCACCGCCCGGAACACCACGCTCCCGAGCCAGCCCTTGCCGACACCGAACCGGAGACCGAGGCTCCCCAGGTGACGGGGAACGAAGATGATCTGCTTTCCCGGGGCCTCACCGCTTTCGTGCGTCGCGTCCTGAAGCGTGTAGTTCAGGAACCCGTCCAGCCCCGGACGGAAGTGACCGGTGAGCGACAGTTCTGCACCCCGATGCTGACTCCGGCCGATGTTGTTGAACTGGAAAGCGACCGGATCGAACTCGATCTCGTTCCGGAGTCTCATAGAGTAGACGGAGACCTGGAGATCGGCGCGCTGAGCGAAAGCCTGCCGGATGCCGATCTCGTAGTCGGTGGACTTCTGGGGCTTCAGGTCGCTGTTGGACAGACTGGCGCCGAATGGACTCCGCTCGTCGAAGAGCTGCTCCAGGGTCGGTGCGCGGAAGCCTCCGCCCGCCTGGATGAACAGGTCGCCATCCGTGCGGTAGGACCACGTCATGCCGAGCTTCGGCGATACGGCGTTGTTGTCCGAGGCGCGCCTTCCGCCCCCGGCGACCCGTTCCGTGAACTCGTCGTCGAAGCGGTCGTACCGGGCCCCGAGGGAGAAGCCGAGCGGTCCCACGTCGGAGATCTGGTCCTGGAAATAAAGCCCGTACACCCGGCGGGAGCCGCTCCCGTCGGCGACAACCGTCCCCGGGACGCCGTCGTTCACCGACTGGTAGCGGCTGTCGAGATGACCGGCGCTGGCCTCCGCCCCGGCAAGGAGTCGGTGCTTCGCACCGTTCCACTGCACGGGATGCTCGAACCGGCCCTGGAGCCCGGTGATCCGGCCCTCCAGGGCCTGTTTCTTCACGTCGAACAGCGGCACGAGAACCCCGCCGATCTGCATCTCCAGCGGCAGCGTCAGCACTTGGTCCGAGTCCTTGCGCCGGTGGAAAAGGTCGAGGAACCATCCGGTCCCTCCGTCCAGCTGATATTGATACTTAACGCCGAACAAGTTCCGGCGCTGATCCCATCCATCGAACGGGTAGCCGGCCTGGGCGCGGTCGGTCTCGAGCTGCTGCTGGGAGAGAGGTCCCGGGGTCTCGTTCTCCAGCCAGTGGTTGAGGGTCGATACGGTGAGGCTCGAGCGGCGACCGAGTTCGACCCGAACACGTCCGGTCAAGGAGTCACTGGACCATGCGCTCCGCGCCCGGTACCCGTCCAGCTCGCGATGAAAGCCAGAGACGGCGTAGGTCATCCTGGAGGAGCCACCGCGGTGATCGACGCCGACCTCCTGATCTCCGAAGGAGCCGCCAGCGGAGGAGAGGGAGGTGATCGAGCCGGCACGAAGAGGCTCCGTGAGCACGTTCACCACGCCTCCCAGGCTCATGTCGCCGTAAAGCGCCGAGCCGGGACCTCGCTGGACCTCCACCTGCCAGATCTGATCGGTGGGCAGGAGGTTCCAGTCCACGAGGGCCGAGTCGATGTCGTTCACCGGCATCCCGTCCACGAGGACGAGCAGGTAGCTGGAGAATCCTCCTCCGGTGATCCCACGGGGGTCAAGCCCGAAATCGAGTGGGTTGCCCCACGCGGTGAAGCTGTTGAGGCCAGTCATCGTGGCCAGGGCATCGGCCAGGTTGGCCGTCGGGGTCGTCGACAGGTCCCGTCGATCCAAGACCGTGACGTTGCCCGGGACATCGGACAGCCGGGTCTCGGTGCGGGTCGCGGTCACCACCACGTACTCCCTCAGGGTGAGTATGGCGGGACGCAGCTCGACCTCTGTCTGCGGGAGGGGGATCTCCGGGCCCGAGAGCTTCCGGGTCTCGTAGCCATCCGCCCTCACCACGAGCACCTCTCCGGGTCGCGGGGCCCGCGGCAGACGGAAGCGGCCGTCGGCATCCGTGGTGGCGGCGACACCGCCTCCTTCGATTTCGACGCGGGCCCCGCCGATCGCGACGCCCGTGACTGCGTCCATCACTCGGCCCTCGATCCCCTCCTCCTGGGTCCAAGCAGGTGGCGCGCCCCCGAGCAGGTCCGACCCGGAGGCAGCCAGGAACAGGCCGCCCGTCAACAAGCGCGCACACAAGAATTTACCCATGCACATCAGCCTACCCCCCTTTCTTCCGCCGGCCCCTCGATCCACCCAGGGCTGACGCGCGGGCGCATAGGAAGTTCAAGCTGAGATTTTAGGTCCGATAAGGGCTATTCCGTCAGCCTCGAGTGCGACATCGGGCGGGGGACCGGGTTGCGGCCCGATGTAGTACAGACCTGTGGGACCCGGATCAAAAAAATCGGGCACTTGGCCGCCATCCGACCCCTTAAACGCGCAAGTTCGGCTAATGGCTCGTCGGCGACTGCCCGGAGACGATCCAGAGCGCCGCGGGTAGCGCGGTCAGGCTCGCAACCATCGACAGCACGAAGGCGCTGGCGGCGACGATGCCGAACTGGCGCATCGGCGGCAGCCCCGACAGCGCCAGAGCCAGAAACCCGGCGGCGTTGATCAGCGTTGCGAACAGGATGCCGCGCCCGGCGATCTGCAAGGCGTGCCGGAGCGCCTGGGCGGTGTTGCCGCGGCCCCGCGCCTCCTGATAGTGATAGAAGAAATGGATCTGGTCGTTCTCGGAAGCTCCGAGGACGGTCGAGCCGATCAGGATCGTCGCCACGTTGAGCGGGATTCCGCACAGGCGCATCACCAGGAACATCACCAGGATCGCGAACACCGATGGGATCATCGCCAGCAGGCGCGCCGCCCCGCTGCGGAAGACCAGGACGAAGGCGGTGAAGATGATCGCCACGGTGAGGGCGAAGCTCTCGGTCAAGGTCGGCACGAGATACTCGGCGATCTTCGCCTGCAGCAACCCCTGGCCGACGATCTCCATCCGGCAGCGGCGAAGCGCCGGCACGCGGGCCGCCGCCTCGTCCCAGCGCTCGCGCAGGAACCGCCGCAGATCGGCGATCTCCGGGAAGGCGCCCCCGCGATGGATCACCGTGAGGCGGGCGTGCGCCAGCGTCCCCACGTCCACGTGGGCGCGGGCGGACGGCTCACTGAGCAGGATCTGCTCGAGCCGCGCCGCCAGAGCCGGCCAGGCCCCGGGCGCCTCGGGAAGGCGATCGCCCTCGCCCGCGAGGTAGCGCATGAAACGCAGGATCGTGGTGGGGCCCTGGACCGAGCCAACCCTGGGGTCGCGCTCGAGCAGTCCCGCGAATGTCTCGAGGCCGCGGAGCACCTCCGGGTCGAGCACCGCCCCCGCCGGCGTCTCCACGCTGACGTGTACGACGCTCAGCCCCGCGATGGCGCGCTCGAAGTGGCGCGTGTCCTTGTAGAGCGGCAGGTCCCGGTCGATGTAATCCAGCGTGTCGGTCAACAGGCTCATCGGCGCGAGTCGGCCGGGGACCCCCGTGAGCGCGACGAGGCCGGCGATCATAAGCAGGGCCGTGAGCGGCAGGATCACGAATCGAAAGCGGTACGAAAAGGATGGGAGCGCGTCGATCAGCCGGCGCAGGCTCGGCCCGGGGCCGTCCCGGGCGCCCCGCATCGGGGTCTTTAGTATGCGCTGGAGGGCCGGGAACAGGGTGAAGGTGACGACGAACGTCAACCCGAGCCCCGCCGCGACGCAGAGTCCCATCTCGCGGATCGGGCGGATCCCCGACACCGCGAGGGCGGCGAAGCCGGTGGCCGCCGCGAAGATCGACACAGCGGTGGCCACGAACTTGTTGGCCAGTGTGAACAGCTGATGCGCCTCGAAGGACGCCCCGTCGGGGTTCTCGGTGAAGCGCGACTGGATGTAGACGAGGGAGGCCGTGGCCGTGACCAGGATCGTGAGAGGGACGAGCGAGGAGACGATCGTGAAAGTGAAGCCCGCCGTAGACGCGAAGCCCACGGTGAGCGCGACGCAGACGGCGAGCGTCGCGAGGAAGGCGAGGAGAGTCCTGGCCGAGCGATAGAGCGCCAGATTGACCGCGATCACGAACAGAGCGAACAGGGGAAACGAGATCGCCGAAGCCCGGGCGGTCTCGCGCTCGAGATAGGCGTCGACGTACGGACCGCCGACGCGACGGATCGCCGTCAGGGGGGCCGGCGCCGCCTCGAAGGGAGCGAGCGCCAGGTCGATCGCCGCCAGGGTGTCGTTGCGGTCGTGAGAATTGTTCACCTGAAGCTCGAGGGCGATGCCGAGGAAGTCGGGGCCGACCAGGCCCTGCCGGCGGAGCAGATCGGTGCCGGAGGCGAAGCGGCGGAACGCCTCCGCCCGCGTTGCAGGGTCTCCTGCCTCCCGGCGCGCGCGGTCGAAGAGGGTCAGGGCCGTGAAGACCTGGAGCCGCGGCACCTTTCCCAGGCTCCGTTCGATGGCGGCGACTCGTTCGAGAACGGCGGGGGAGAACGGGTCGCTCACCTCGGCGAGCAGGATCGCCTGCGAACCCTCGGGGAACAGTTTCTGGAAGGCCCGCGTGTTCCGGGCGTCGGGGTCGCTCTCGACGATCAATCGGTCGATCGAGCTGTCGCTTTCGACCCGCAGCGCCAGGACGATCGCCAGCGGCAGCAGGAGCCCATACCCCGCGACGATCCACCATCGCCTCGCGAGGAGGGCGCGGAAGAACGCCTGCAGCCGGGGCGCCTCGGTACGGTCCATGAGGGCCCTAGATTACCGTAACTCGCACGAGAAGATGTCACGCCGCGGCCCGCGCGTCGGGATGACGCCGCGCCTTGCGCGTCCCGTCCGGTTCGGGCAAGATGCGCCCATGGACACCGACGTGCGTAGAGGCCCGGGCATCGGCATCCGCCTGCGCGCGGCCACATCCGAACAGCGGCCGATCGTCTTCCGCGAGGCGTACGAGTCCGCTCTGCGGGAGATCCTGGAGCGCAGCCCGCGCGATCCGCAGACCCTGCAGATGGGCACCAACGAGAAATTCGGCCGCTTCGTGCGCGGCACGATCGGCCGCGGCAAGGAGGTGCTCGAGATCGGCTGCGGCTTCGGCGCCAACGCTCTTCAAGTAGCTTCGGCCGGCAACCGGGTGATCGGCATCGATGCGGCGCCGATCGCGGCAGAAGTCGCCAACGGCTTCGCGGCGGAGGTCGCCGGCAGTCGGGCGCCGGGACGGGGCGAGGCGCGCTTCGTCGCCATGGATGCGGCGCGGCTCGAGTTCCCCGATGCTGTTTTCGATGCCGCCTACAGCATCGACCTGCTCGAGCACCTGCATCCCGACGACGTTCCGTCCCATCTGCGCGAGGTCCACAGGGTGCTCCGGCCACGCGGCATCTACATCATCAAGACCCCGAGCGAGCTGAGCGGACCGCACGGCGGCTCCGACCCGAACGACCCCGGCTGCGCCCACCTGCGCGAATATTCGTACGGCTCGCTCCTGCCGCTTTTGCGTGACGCTGGGTTCCGCCGCCTCGCGGCGCCCTCCTTCAGCATGCGGATCGCCTCGCGGCTGCCGGGGCGATCCCGCCTGCCGGCCCGGATCAACCTGCTTCCGGAGGCGCTGGCGCGCCTGGCGGCGCCGCGCAGCCAGCTGCAAGTGAGGATCGCGCGCTCCCTCGGCGTCAAGCAGATCCTCGTGGTGGCGAAAAAGCGCTAGTCGGAGACAGAATGGGACGGAACGGCCCGCCGGTGAACCTTCTGCCACATATCGATCGTCTCCTCCGTTACGCCGGGCGCGACGCCTACCGCTGGAGGGACGGCGTCCGCTGGCGCTCCCGCACCTACGCCGAGCTGCACGCGCGCACTCTCGCCGCGGCCTCCCTCCTGGCGCGGTCGGGGCTGAAGCCCGGCGGCACCGTGCTCATCCAGGGGCCCGATCATCCCGACTGGGTCGAGGCGCTGCTCGGCACGCTGCGCGCCGGGGGCGTGGCGGTGCCGCTCGAGGCCGCGACCCCGCCGGAGCTCCGATCCAAGGTGGCGCGGCTGTCGGAGGCGCGCCTGCTCATCGCGCCGCCCGATCTGGAGCCGCCCGCCGGCTGCCGCCGGATCGACTTCGGAACGTGGGGGGAGACGGGCGCCGCGCCGCCGCGGGCCGAGATCGAGGCGGCTCCCGGCGATCGCGCCCTGGTGGTGTTCACTTCGGGCACGACGGGCGAGCCGAAGGGCGTGGTCCTGACCCACGATAATCTGGCTTCCGACTTCGCGCCGATCATGCGTGGCTTCGACCGGCGCGAGGCGTTCATCCGGCCGCTCGGATCGTTGCCCATGATCTCGACCCTGCCGCTGTCGCACATGTTCGGCCAGGCCCTGAACATCTTCCTCGGCCTGCACATGGGGGTGACGATCGTCCTCGTCCCGCCGCGGCCGCGGGAGATCCTGCAGGCGGCGCGGCGTCAGAAGGCCTGGGGGCTGTTCACCGTCCCCAGGGTGCTCGACCTTCTCATGGCGGAGGTCCGGCGGCTGCTCCGGGAACAGGGCGTCCTCGAGTCCCTCGAAAACCGGCAACGGCGATTCGAGCGCTGGCCTTTCCCGCTCCAGGCGATCATCTTCTGGAGGGTGCAGCGCCTGCTCGGCTGGCGCTTCCGGTTCATCGTCTCGGGCGGCGCCGCGCTTCCGGAAGAGGTGCAGCAGTTCTGGCAGCGGCTCGGCACTCTGGTCACGCAGGGGTATGGCCTGACCGAAACCGCGCCGATCGTGACTCTCGCAAACCCGTTCGAGCGGCGGCTCGGCATCGTCGGCCGCGCGCTGGGCGGCCAGGAGGTGAAGCTCGGCCCGGACGGCGAGGTGCTGGTGCGCGGTCGGAACGTCACCCCTGGATACCTCGGCGCCGCGCAGCAGAGCGGGGACTGGCTGCACACCGGCGACGTGGGCGAGCTCGACGCGAAGGGGAGGCTGCGGATCCGCGGCCGCCTCAAGGATGTCATCGTCACGCCGGAAGGGGAGAACGTCCACCCGGCCGACGTCGAGGCTGCCTTTCAGGGGATCGCCGGAGTGCGCGAGGTCGCGGTCCTCGGGCTTCCCGGAGGCAACGGTGAGCGGGTGCACGCGGTTCTCCTCCTGGAGGGAGGGGCCGCGGCCGAGGAGGTCGTGCGCCGCGCCAACGAGAAGGTGCTGCCCCGGCAGCGCGTGCGCGACTTCACCGTCTGGCCCGGCCAGGACCTGCCGCGGACGCCGACCGGCAAAGTGCGCAAAGGGATCGTGCGCGATCGGATTCTGGCGCTGCAGCAGGAGGCCGGCCCCGGAGCGCCGGCGCGCGCGGCCGAGGCGGGGAGCATGCGGCGCCTCCTGGCGCGCGTGGCGCGGGTGCGGCCCGACCGGCTGAAGGAGACGACCCTGCTCGTCGAGGGTCTCGGCATGGCGAGCCTCGACCTGGTCGAGCTGACCGTGGCGGTCGAGGAGGAGTTCGGCGTCAGCCTTCCCGAGGACCGCCTCGCCGACGCGACGGTCGGCGATTTGGAGCGGTTGGTGCGCGATCTGTCCTCGAGCGAGAGGGCCCCGGCGGCGAAGGCCGCGCCGGCTCCGGCCACGCCCGCCGCGGCCGCGGAGAGCGCGCCGCCGCCGGCCGCCGCCGGACCCGTGCCTGCCGTCGCCCCAATCGCGCCTGTCGATGAGCCCGGCCCGGCCCGCCCGACGGGGCGCGGCTCCCTGCGGATGCCGCGATGGGCGCAGCGGGTGCCGGTGAGGCTGCTCCGACGTTTGCTGGAGGAGATCCTCTATCGTCCCGTGGTGTTCCTCTACGGTCGGCCGGAGGTCGTCGGCCTCGAGCATCTCGGGACGATGCGGCCGCCCTTTCTCTTCGTCGCCAACCATCGCGGCTATTTCGACACCGGACTGTTCAAGGCGCTCCTCCCGCTGCCGCTGCGCGGCCGGATCGCGCCCGGGATGACGACGCGCTACCACCGCGTCTTCTTCGGGCAGACCGCGGGGAGCCTGGCGCGCTACGCCAAGGAATGGCTCCAGGTGCGGCTCGTCGAATTCCTGTTCGGCGCCTGGCCCCTTCCGGAGACCGCCGGGTTCCGTGACAGCCTCTCCTACGCCGGCGAGCTGGCGGACGCCGGGAATTCGCTGTTGATTTTCCCGGAGGGGCGGCACGTGCCGGAGGGGACGCTGCAGCCCTTCCGTCAGGGGATCGGAATCTTCGCGCGCGATCTGCGGGCGCCGGTGATCCCGGCCTACGTCGAAGGGACCGCCGAGGTCTTCCCCGACGACGCCTGGTGGGCCAGCTTCGGGAGGACGCGCCTGACGCTCGGGGCACCTCTCCTCATCGAGCCCTACGCCGACCCGGCCGAGGCGACGCGCCTCATCGAGGCCGCCGTGCGTGCGCTCGAGACCGCCTCGAGGCCACCCACCGGCCGGGGCGCACAGCGCGGCCGGGCATGAGCGGGCGCTGGGGCGCGGGCGCGCCGCAGCCCGACGTCGTCCGGTTCCTGCAGGGGCCGCAGAAGCGCGGCTTCGAGCTGGCTCGGGCGCTGCGCATCTTCTGGGAGCTGATGCGCGGCTTCCGGGCGCTGCACTTCGTCGGCCCGTGCGTCACCGTCTTCGGCTCGGCCCGCTTTCAGGAGGATCATCCTCACTACGCGCTCGCCCGCGAGGTCGGGGCCCGCCTGGCCGGGGCGGGGTTCACCGTCATGACCGGCGGCGGCCCGGGCATCATGGAGGCCGCCAACCGCGGCGCCCGCGAGGCCGGCGGCCGCTCCATCGGCTGCAACATCGAGCTGCCGCTGGAGCAGCAGCCCAACCCGTACCTCGACCGCTTCATCACCTTCCGCCACTTCTTCGTGCGCAAGGTGATGCTGGTGAAGTACTCCTACGCCTTCATCGCCCTGCCCGGAGGGTTCGGCACGCTCGACGAGATCTTCGAGACCGCCACGCTGATCCAGACCGGGAAGATCAAAGAGTTCCCGCTCGTCCTGATCGGCCGCGACTTCTGGCGCCCGCTCCTCGAGTTCATGCGCGATCGTCTGGCCGCCGAGGGGACGATCGATCCGGTCGATCTCGACCGGTTTTTCGTGACTGATTCGGCCGAGCAGGCGGTCGCGGAGGTCACCCGCGTCGCGGTCGGCGCCTTCGGCCTGACCTATGGCCCGCGGGTGCGGCGGCGCTGGCTGCTGGGGGAGTGAGGCCGCCGGACTCCGGTGGCGGCGTTGCGAATATTGCGTGGCGGTTTCCATCGTTCGGCAATTCTTGCGCCCGATGCATGATTTGCAGGATGATAAGAGAGTTTCCGCCCGCTGCTTCGAGACAATTCGACCGCCTGCCAGAGAGGCTAATTGGGCCATAAATGCAGGGAAACGCCGTCCTCCGGTCGGCTGGAGTCGCCGAGGCCATCATTTTGGCGTGCGGTTTGCTCAGGGGGCAGTCGGGTCCACCTCCGGAGAAGGAGCGAGGAATATGAATCCAAGAAAATCAGGCCGCCTTCCCGTGAACTCCCGTTTCATGGCTGCGCTTGCCCTTGTCCTTCCCCTGTTGCTGGATTGGAGCACTGCCCGCGCGGCGGTCCAGTATCTGGGCAATGGCGCCCTGCAGAACGCCAATGGTGGCTGGGACCTGCCGGCGCAGGGCACCTGCCCGGCGGATCCCTCCAAGGTGACCCGTCCTGATTGTCTCGCGCTCAGGCTCAACATCGTGCAGGCGAGCTGCGTCGCTCCCAACCTCTCATGGACCACGGGCGGCGTCTGCAACGACCTGGTGAACACCACCCAGGGGGCCTGCCAAGCCGCGCCCGATCGCCTGTGGAACAGTGCTACCGGCGTCTGCGCGATCGTCATGAAGGACGACGACCGGAACAACGTCACCTGCGCGCTGCACGGCGGCACCTTCGTCGCGACGGGAACCTGCATCGGCGTCTGGATCATGCCCGCCCGTACCGCTTACACGCCCAACCTCCTCACCAGCAACAGCCCCGGAGATCAGTGTCTTCGGTGTCACAACGCCGAGACCCAGTACAACGGCACGCGGGTCCGGGACGTGGAGAACTTTCTGTACAGCGGGCACATGAACATGGCCAGGAAGGTGAAGGTCGGCATGCCATGGGGCGGTCCTCCTTTCAGCTGCAGCAGCGTTCTGTTCACCGACGAGCAGACGTGCGAGGAGAATGGCGCCCAGTGGAACCCGACGGTCTATCCGTCCGACGATACCGGCAACACCTTCGACTGGATCAACGGCCGGATCAACGCCAGCGGTGGCCCGTACGATCTGGCCTGGATCTACGGTGACTGGCTGAGCCCGCTGCCGAGGGCGATCTACCGAGCTCCTGCCAGCTCGTCGCAGGTCTGCAGCGACCCGCGGTACTCCAACTCGACCTGCGTCGCGAACGGCGGGATCCTGATCAACAACGCCGGCGCCTCATATTCCTGCGCGCGGTGCCACACGACGGGCTGGACCAGCGATGCCACGATCAACACCGCGACGAACATCGATGGGAAGGACCCGGAGCTGTCGTTCCCCGGAATCACCTGGGACAGAAGCTCCAATGCCGGCTTCGGTGTGGTCAATCTTTCGGGCGGCGTGGCCAACGACCCCAACAAATATGCCTCCTGGGACCAGTACGGCATCGTGTGCACGAGGTGCCACAGCTCCGCGATCGACACGACCACCGGGACCGGCTCGCCGGCGCAGTACAGCGCGCCGGCCGGCATGTCGTCCCATCACAGCACCCTCACCGCCTCGGACGTCAGCAGCGGCGCCGGCTACTGCAGCGATTCACGCTTCACCGCGCAGGCCCAGTGCGACGCCGCAGGCGCGGCTTGGTTGACGGCGTGCAGCATCGCCGGCGCGTGCAGCGCTCCGGCGTACACGACCTCCGGAAGCTGCCTGGCCAACGGCGGGAGTTGGACGAAGTACGACACCGCCGTGGCCTGCACGACGGCCGGCGGGACCTTCTATACCTCCTCCTGCAACCTCGCCGGTGTCTGCAATACTCTCAACCCCGCGCACTCGACCCAGGCGCTCTGCGAGGCGGCGGGCGGGCAGTGGGCCGCGGCCTCGGACATCGTCCGTTGCCTCGACATCCATGAGTACGGCAAGGAGAACGGCGTCGCGGCCTACACGGCCGCCGTCTGGACCGGTTCCAAAACGAACCGGGGCCCGATCATCACCCGCCTGTGCATGGACTGCCACCGGCAGGAAACCTCCGGCATGCCCTACGCCAACGCCAGCGCCACCGCGGGGACCCTGGACACGGTCAACCCCGGTCTCTACCTCAAGGTCGGGCCGGCGCACAACACGGTCTCGTTCGTCAGCCATCCGCACGGCAACATGTTCCTGAACAGCCCGCACGGGAAATTCACCGGCACCTTCAATCAGATCGCGACCGGGAAGTTCTCTTATGCCATGACCGGCGACTACAAGAGCTTCTTCCAGACCGATGGGGAGGCGGCCAACACCGGGAACGGCTGCACGGGATGTCATGATGTCCACGAGAGCACGGTCCCCAAGACCAGCCCGTTCCCCGCCATTCGCGAAGAGTGCACGGAGTGCCACGCGAAGAACCTGAACGTGATCATGCATCCCCATGGCACCGGGACGCCGCTCGAGAACCTGGCGACCGATCCCGTCGAGTCCTGCGAAACGTGTCACATGCCCGGCGGACTGCACCTGTTCCGGGTCAAGGCGGATGCGGCCTACTCCACCTTCCCCAGCGGCGCTCTGACCGGCACGGTGAATGCCAACACCTCGCCGGACGGCACGTTCACCAACGCGGTCTGGGTCGATATGGACCACTCGTGCGGCCAGTGCCACGGCGGCGGGACGGTGCAGGCCTCGACCACGGGCGGCATCCCGAACGGCAGCAAGGTGCTCACCGTCGCCGCCACGACCGGGTTCGCGGCCGGCGAACGGATTTCCGTCGCCGACGCCGGCAGCCTGAGCTATGACGACGTTGGTTCCGTCGTGAGTGGCGATTTCGAGACCTACATCGTCTCGGTGGTTCCGCCCGGCACTCTCAATCTGGCGGGCGCCGCGTCCGCCACCGTCAGCGGCAAAAGCGTTCTCCAGAACCCCACCAAGAACGGCGCGGGCTACATGACCAGGACGCAGCTGGCGAGCCTTGCGAAGGGCATCCACAACGACAAGCCGTACGTATCGTTCGGCGCCAAGCTGGGCAGCCCCAACACGCTCACGGTCATGGTGGATGCGTCGGCCTCGACCTGCAGCGGCAGCAGCGCCAACTGCGACGCGTATGATTGGGACTGGAGCGACGGTTCGGCACATGGTTCGGGCGTGACGGCGTCCCATACCTATGCAAGCGCGGGCGCAAAATCGATCACCCTGACCGTGGAGCAGTACGGGGTGAACGGGAATTCCCTCACCAGGACCGTCACGGTCTACGCTCCCGATGGCCCACCCGTTATCGGCAGCACCTGCACGTGGGATCCGAACACCTGGACCATGGCCCTGGCCGATACCTCGACGGACACCGATGGCACGGGCGTGAAGCAGGTGACCGTCAACTGGGGCGATTACAGCCTACTCGCCAGTGACACGACGGCGCCTTTTGGGCCGTTCTCGCATGCCTATCTCAATGTGGGCAGCTACGCGATCATCCACAAGGCGATCGACACCATAGGACAGCAGTCCACCGAGACGGCATGCACGGCGGCGCCGGCGTACTTTGCGATCGGCGGCACGGTGTTCGCGAGCGGTGGCATCACACCCGTGTCCTCGGCGGCCGTGACTCTGAGCAAGGGCGGCTCGGTCGTCAAGACGGTCTATACCCTGGCCAACGGCACGTTCGCGGCTGGATTCCTGAAGCCGGGCACCTACACGCTCACGATCACCAAAGTCGGGTACACGTTCCCAGCGGTCGCGCCGATCACCGTCGGACCGAGCAGTGCCGGAAACAACGTTTCGGCCATGTAGGCGATGCGACACCAGGACATCATTGGAGGGACAATGAACAGACTCGTGCGGGCTGGGCTGGTTGTGGCTGTCGGAGCATGCCTCGCGTCCTACGTCATGGCCTACACCGGCTCGTATACGCCGGGAGCGGGCCTCAACGACACGGTCCATGATCTCGGAACGGCCAAGAACGGGATGAACTATGTGGCGATCCCGGCGGACCCTCAGCAGAGGACCTGCATCTTCTGCCACGCCCCGCACAACACCTACAAGCTGAGTCCGGCCAATGGCGGCCCCGGCGCGCCCGTCGGCGGCGGCCCGCAGGCTCCAGACGCCTTCGATTACCTGCCCCTGTGGAACCATGAGCTGACCGGCAACTATGCCTCCTACACCATGTACCAGAACGGACCGGGCGCGCCTCAGATCGGCGCGAAGGCCTCCCAGGCGATTCAGAGCGGCATGGTCCCGGGCAGCGTCTCCCTGCTCTGCCTCAGCTGTCACGACGGAAGCGTGGCCGTGAACTCGTACGGCAACGCCTCGCAGCTCACTGCGTCGCAGAGCAGCGGCGGCGGCACGATCGGCGCCGCGTACCTGATCGGCAAGGACAACTATCTGGGGAACCACCATCCGATCGGCTTCAGCTACGACGCGGCGCAGTCGGTGGACCCCGAGATCCGCGACGCCAATGTCGCCCAGCTGGGAGGCGCCGGGGCGGTGCGGGATCACCTGTACGGTGCGTCCAGCTCGATGATGGAGTGCGCGACGTGCCATTCGGTTCACAACAAGAGCAACACCGGTGAGACCCTCCTCTGGAGGAGCGATACGGCCAGCCGGCTCTGCCTGACCTGCCATGACAAGGGCACCGATCCGGGCGTGGTGACTCCGTAGTTCGAGAACTGAGTGAACCCGGCGAGAAGGGAATGGCCTCCATCCCCTTCTCGCCTTTTGCGGCCATCCCTTCCTCCACCCTCCGCGCCATCGCGAGATGGTACAATTCCGCTTCTTGCGATCCTCCGCGCTGGCCGGGACTTTTGAGACGCAACTCCGGCCGCCCGGGCCATCCCACCTTCGATCCATGGCTGAAACATGTGGCGGGCGGAATCATGAGACTTCGCGAGGTGGAGGTGGCTGGAGCGCCGCAGATCGGGGAAAGACGAACGAGGCGAACGGGCGCCTTCGGAGCGATCGTCCCCGCGGTCCTGGCGCTCCTGGCGGCGGCCTGCGCCACGCCCCAGGTCAAGAAGGCGGCCTCCGTCTACTTCCCGCCCTCGCCGGAGCTCCCCCGTATCCAGTACCTGACATCATTCACCGGTCTGAAAGACGTCGAGGAACAGTCTGCGTTCGACAAGTTCGTCGTGGGCGAGAAACAGGATGTGAAGCTGGACAAGCCCTATGGCGTCGCCATCTACGATGGGAAGATCTATGTCTGCGACACCAACGCCACGGTCATCGTTTTCGATCTGAAGGGCAGGACCTTTGGCACGCTGAAGGGGGCGGCGGGCCCCGGACAGCTCCTCGGGCCCGTCAACATCAGCATCGAGCGGGATGGCACCAAGTACGTGGCCGACCCCGTTCGCGGCCAGGTCGTCGCCTTCGACCGGGATGACGGGTACCTCAAAGCCTATGGCGAGCCTGGAGCATGGAGACCGGTTGATGCCGTGCCGTTCCACGACCGGCTCTATGTTGCCGACCCCTCGACCGGCCTGGTCAAGGTGTTTGACATCGCCAGCGGCGAGCTCCTCAAGGCGATAGGGGACAAGGGGGAACCCTCCGAGCGGCTCGACCGGCCCACCAACCTGGCCTTCGACTTCGAAGGGTACCTCTACGTGACCGATGTGGGGCGATTTCAGGTCGTCAAGTTCGACCGGGATGGTCATTTCAAGGCGACATTCGGAAGGCCCGGCGACAACCTTGGACACTTTGCCCGGCCCAAGGGCATCGCGCTTGATCGTGAAGGTCGTCTCTACGCGGTCGACGCGTCTTTCAACAATGTCCAGGTCTTCAGCGAGGGAGCGCGGCTGCTGATGTTCTTCGGAGGAGCGGGGGATCAGCCTGGAAGCTTCCTGCTGCCCGCCAAGGTCGTGATCGACTACGACAACCTGAAGTACTTCCAGAAATACGTCCAGCCCGATTTCGAGATTCAGTATCTGGTCCTGGTGACGAGTCAGTTCGGACCCCGACTGGTGAATGTCCTGGCCTATGGGCGGCAGAAGGGGGCCAGGTACCCAAGCGATGAAGAGATCTTGAAGCTGATGGAACAGAAGCGGCAGAAGGAAATGGAGAAAACACCGAAGGAGTGATCCGAAAGATGCCCCGGAGTCTGCCCCTCGAGATCCCATGAGAACCCGGACGGTGGCGATGTTGGTGTGCGTGGTGGCCGCGCTGACGGCCGGCTGTAACGCCACGACGCGCCACAAGGTTCTCGCGGCGCTGTTCGACGGCGTTCCACCACTCAGAGAGACCGTCCGGTCCGAGACGAACCAGGGCGCCGAAGGCACGGGGGCCGTGGGGCCGCGGCCGGCGACGCTCTACGAGCATGGACCCTACGCGGCGCGCTTGTGCAGCGCCTGTCACGACGCGGCGGCCACCAATGCCCTCGTCGCGCCGAAAGAGACGCTGTGCTTACGCTGCCACGACCTGGGGCTGGTCAAGAGATACGTGCATGGTCCTCTCGCCTCGGGAGGCTGCCTCGTCTGCCACGATCCGCACAGCTCCCAGTATCAACACCTTCTGGTATCGGAATCCGCCGGCTTCTGCCTGCACTGCCACGACCGGCAGGACGTGGCGAGAATCGAAGCACACGGCGGCTCGGCGGACAGCTGCACGTCCTGCCATGATGCCCATATGTCGGACAGAAGGTACTTGTTGAAGTGAAGGCGGGACTTTGCGTATCAAGAATGGTCTCATCCTGATGGCAGTGATCGGCGTCGTGAGCGACGTCGCAGTCGCCGGGGGATCCGACTTCTTGCCCAGGCCGACGAGGAACGGGGCGTTCGTCGACCTGTTCACCTCCTACGAGCGCGACGACAATCCCGGCAGCGTACGGTCGTTCGGCTGGCACGACACCTTCTTCAAGGAAAAGCTGACCTTCTTTTCGAACGGATACTTTTATCATCCGCGGTTTCTCCAGTACCAGGTGTCCGTGGCCGGGGCCCTGAAGCAGGAGAGGTTCGAAGCCTCCTATCTCAACCCCCAGGACTGGCGGCATGGAGAGGGCGTGGAGTATGACGGCCGGTTGTTCTTCCTTCCCGAACACCCCTACAATCTCGAGCTCTACGCGCTTCGGTACGAGCCCCTCTTCAAGACTCAGGCCGCGACGGAGCACGACAGCCTTCAATCGGGATGGGGAGCGTTGTTCCAGTACCGACAAAGGCCGTGGTTCTCGCACGCGAAATTGAGCGACAGCACCACCCGATCGGGGATCCTGACCTCGAATGTCAGGAGGCTCGGTCTCGACGGCGAGTACGTCACTCGATTAGGGACCGCAGGCCAGTTCTCCCTGAATGCCTCCGTGAACCCCACGCACTTCTCGAACTCCCAGGGACTCGACGGGCGCTCGACGGAATTCCTGTTCGGAAACCTTATAAACCTGAAGCGCGTCCGGCTGAACTCGAGCCTCACCCGGAACACGTCGGACCAGGACAATGGTCTCAGCGGGCGGTTTGAGAACGATCAGTTCACCTGGTACGAGCTTCTGAGCCTTTACTTCCCGTTGAACTTCCGCAGCGATCTTTCCTTTCGCCGGCAGGAGAATGAGAGCACGATCCCGGACACCCTCACTTCGATCGATCGCACCTTGTCCGATACGAGTGAGCAGGTCCAGCTCGACATCGTGCACCGGTTGTTCCGGAGCCTCGACACCACCTACAGGTTCCTGGACATTTCGCGTGATTCCTCCGGCGGGGAATCGACCTTCCGGTCGAATTCACTCTTCGTCAACTACACCAAGATGATCCCGGACGGACGAGTCCTCGCGGGCGTGAACCTGGGAAGGAGCCGAAGCGACAATAAGGGCCGGGCGGATGTCGTGGATGAGCCCCATCCCGGAACCGCGGTGCCGGGAGTGTTCACCCTGGCGCAGCAGAATGCCGATCCGCGCAGCGTCGCCGTGTTCATCAAGTCGCCGCTGTCGCCATTTCAGGCGATTCTCCTGGTCGAAGGCCCGCACTACGTGGTGACGCCGGTGCTGAACACCCTGCAGATCACCATGCTGGACCTGCCACCGCAGTTCACCGTGCCGGGAACCTATGACTTGTTCGTCGATTACTCGCTGTCGACGGGCGAGTTCGGGCTGGGGACGGACAACGTCGGCTGCAACCTGAGCGTCGAGCTGCTGAATACCATGTTGACCCCGTACTACAGTTATGCGGCGATCCGTTCGACGGTCGAGTCCGGGTCGTTTCCCGGGACTCCTCTTGATTCGACGACGCACACGGTCGGTCTGCGGTTTCACCAGGGACCGCTGCGGGCGACCGGGGAATACCAGAACCTCGATTGGGACATCAGCCCTTATCAGGCCTGGAGAAGCGAGGTCCAGTACATCAGCTCGCTGAATCCGAGGACCAGGGTCTACCTGAGCGGAGCCTACGTCAACAAGTACTACTCCCACGGCACCTCGGTGGCCTTCAGCGAGCCGTACACCGATGAGAACGCCACCGCCTTCGGAAGCATCCAGAGGCAGTTCGCTCCGCGCAGTCTGGTTCTGTCCGGGGGAGGGTCGTTCACGCGCCTGCGAGGCCGGGTGGACGGCAATGCGTACACGCTGAACGGCTCGCTGAGCTGGAAGATCGGCCGGTTGAGTCTGGCGGCCGGCGCGAGCGCGTACAAATCCGATACGCGCGGATTCAATGCCTTCTCGAGCGACCGTTTCCACGAATACTATTACGTCTCTCTTCGGAGGGAGTTCTTTTGATGCGCGCGCCAGGATCGCCATGATGAGGACACGGCTCGAAAAAATATCCGCCAGAGGGTGGATGGCGGCGTCGGGTGCGCTCCTCGGCCTCCTCTCGGGATGCGTGTCGGCCTGGACGCTGCGTACGGCGCAGCCGGGAGTTTCCCTGCAGTGGCCCTATCAACCGAATGCGGCCAAGATCACTTACGTCGAGTCCTTGACGGGCTTCTCGGAGCACCGGCGATCGGCCGCCGTCTTGAAGACCTTCGTCTATGGCAAGGACAAAGAGGACGTGAACGGATTCATCCTGCCCGTAGCGGTCGCCACCGGACCCGATGGACGGATCGCAGTCGCAGACATGGGCCGGCGGTGCGTCCATCTGTTCGTGCCGGCCGGACAGACCTATCTGCGCCTCGACGGGTCCAAGAAGGAAAAGATCGGCTCGCCCGTGGGAGTGATCTTCGACGACGAAGACCGTCTCTATGTCGCGGATTCGGCAGGCAAGGTGTTCGCGTTCGCCGGAGATGGTCGCCATCTTTTCACCCTGGAGAAGACTGAGGCCGGCCCGTTGCAGCGGCCGACCGGCCTCGCCTACAGCCCCGTCACGAAGCTCGTGTATGTCGTCGACACCCTTGCCAACCGCGTGCATGCTATGAACACGAGGGGGGACGTCGTTTTCTCGTTCGGCGAGCGCGGGACGGGCGGCGGCGGGTTCAACTTCCCCACCCATATCTTCTGGTCGTCGGGGAAGCTGTACGTCGCCGATTCGCTCAATTTCAGGATCAGCATCTTCGACGAGACGGGAAAGCCTCTGAGCGTCTTCGGCCGGCACGGCGACGGGTCGGGGGACCTGGCGCTGCCCAAAGGGATCGCCGTCGACAAGGACGGCATCATCTACGTCGCGGACAGCATGTTCGACAACGTTCAGTTGTTCGATGATCGCGGCGAGTTCCTCCTGACCCTCGGCAGGAGAGGGGTGGACTTCGGCGAGATGTGGTTGCCCTCGGGCATTCATATCAGCGACAAGGACGAGCTCTATGTCTGTGACACCTACAACCGGCGCGTGCAGGTCTTTCACATCACGGAGCGGTATGGACATGGCGGGTCCTGAGTCCACGACAGCTCGTCGTCTGGTCGCGAGGCTTGTTCTAGGCCTGGCGTGCTCCTGCCTCGGAGCGGGACTCCCGGCCCAGACGACCTCGGACATGGTGAACACGAAGCACAATCTGTCGGTCTCGGGCACGGGCTCGATCCGGGCCCTGACGGAGACGCGGATCTGCATCTTCTGCCACACGCCGCACAACGCTGCGCCCCTGTCGCCGTTGTGGAACAAGGATCTCGGACCCGAGGTTTACATCGTCTACGCCAGTCCCACGCTGAAGGCCGGTCCGCTCCCGCAGCCCACGGGCCCGACGAAACTGTGCCTCAGTTGTCACGATGGCACGATCGCCATGGGCGGCGTCCTGAACCCGGCCGCGGGCATCACGATGGCCGGCAGTGACCGGTTCGCCCCGGGCAGCCTCTCCGATTTCGGTCTCGATCTGTCCGGGCACCATCCCGTGTCGTTTCCGTATTCCAGCGCTCTTCCGAACGCGGAGCTGGCGCCGGTGCCTCCGCCCGATCTCGTGTTCGGAGGCGCCGACGAAGTGCACTGCATCACCTGCCACGATCCGCACAATGATCAGTACGGACGATTCCTGGTCAAGGACAATCACTACTCGGCGCTATGCACCACCTGTCACCAGATGACCGGGTGGGTCGGCTCGGCCCATGCGACCTCGACCGCGTCGATGGTGGGCATCCTCCCGAGGCCTCCCAAGACCTGGCCCACCTACAGCCAGCTGAACGAATGGGGATGTGAAGCGTGCCACACGCCCCACTTCGCCCCGACCGCGGAACAGCTGCTCAATTTCACCGCGGCGCCGCCGTCCCCGTTCTCGTGCACCACGGCCGGGTGCCACACATCCGATCCGGCCCCGGTGCACACCCCGGCCACTCCGGGCCCCTCGGGATCGGGCGTCTCCATGGTCTCCGGGAGGGCCGACATCGCGCACCAGATCGGCAAATATTCGGCGCACCGGGAGAATCCCGGCGGGATGCCGACGGCGTTTCGGAGCGCGGCAGGAGCCTACCGTTCGGGGCGGCTCGGCGTGGGTTGCGCCGACTGTCACAATCCGCATCTGGTCAATGACGTGAGGACCGAGGCACCCCATGCCTCAGGCATGCTCAAGGGCGTGAGCGGAGTCGACCGGAATGGCGGGAGGGTGGCCTCGGTCACCTATGAATACGAGGTGTGCTTCAAGTGCCACGGCGATGACAGCCCGGATCTCGACTACGTGCCTCGCGTGCTCACCGTCACGAACACGCGCCTGGCCTTCGACCCGTCCAATCCTTCCTATCACCCGGTGGTCGCCATGGGAAGGACCCTGAATGTGCCGAGCATCCCGTCGCAGTTCGAGCCGACGATGAGCGCGTCGCAGCAGATCTATTGCACCGCCTGTCACGCCGACGATGAGGGCGGGTCGCGAGGACCGCATGGGTCCTCGTTCGCCCCGATTCTGAAGCAACGCTATGAGACGACGGACAATACGGCGGAAAGCTACGACAACTACGCCCTGTGCTACCGGTGCCACGACCGGGCCAGCATTCTCAGCGACGCAAGTTTCGGGAAGAAGATGATCCGGACCACGCCCTCCGGGGGCGGGCACAGCGGACATCTCGCGGCGGGCGCGCCGTGCTCGGCATGTCACGACCCGCACGGTGTGTACGAGGGCGGTGCGGCGGTCCCGTCGGGGACCGGTTCCCACACCCACCTGATCAACTTCGACAGCCGGATCGTCCTGCCGCTGCCGGGGAAGCAGCTCCCGGTCTTCCAGGATGCCGGTCTGTTCTCAGGCAACTGCACTCTCGTGTGCCACGGTGTGACCCACGACGCAACGTCCTACCCCTGATCCCCCTCCCAGGCTTGGGAACGGAAGTCGCCGTGGCGGGACCGGGAGAGGGCCGCCGTCAATGGGGTTTGACGGCGGGTTTCGGCGCGCCGGGCTTGCGGCCCTGGCTCTGCCGATCGTAGTTCTGCGGCCGGTGACAACCCGGCGTACACCCGCCTCCCGTATCGGTCTTGACGAACTTGATCGGGAGTTTCCATTTCCCGAATGACACGCTCTCCGCGACGAGCTTGGGGGCACTGCTGCCGTGAAGCTCGTGGCACAACGTGCAGCTGCGGCCTTTCTGTCTGTTGTTGACGTGCAGAAAGTGGAGGTTCCTCTCGCCGTCCCGGAAGCCGGTCGCGAACGAGGTGTCCGGGTACTGGACCATGTCGCGCTTATGACAGCTGAAACATAGCGCGAACTCCGTACCGGTGTACGGCACGTAGGCGGTCGTGGGGAATTCCTTGACGAGCAGCTTCGGGTACTGGCTGCCGTGCGGGTCGTGACAGGGAGTGCACCTCCCCTCGCTGATCGGGCGATGAAGCGTGGTCATGGCATTGGTGATGACGGACGTGTGACAACCGAGACAGAGGACTCTTTCCTGCTTCAGCAGCAGCTTCGCGTTGTCGCTGGCATGTGGCGAATGGCACGCGATGCAGGCCTTGTCGTCCTGGACCGCGGCGTGGACGACGCTCGCCTTCTGGAGTTTGTCTGCGATCGCGTCGTGGCATTGGAAGCACAGCCGGGCCCCTTCGTCGGACAGCAGCTTGGGGTGCGCGGTGCCGTGCGGATTGTGGCAGGAGGTGCAGCCTCCGGCCAGAGCCGGGTGCACGTTCTTCTTCTTCACCGCGGCCTGGACATCGAGATGGCACCCGAAGCACAGCTCGTCGCCCGGTTTCACCAGCAGAGACTTGACGTCGGACTCGTGCGGGGTGTGGCACGCGGTGCAGTCTCCCGCCGCGACCGGGCCGTGAGGGTACTTTGAGCTCCCCTGCCCGGCGTGACAGGACTCGCAGAGATCCTTCATCGGCTGCACCAGCAGCTTGGGCTGATCCGAGGCGTGCGGGTCGTGGCACGTGGTGCACATCCCTTCCTTGGCGGGGGGATGGACGTGACTCTTCTTCCCGAACGCGTCGTGGCAGGTGGTGCAGAGCTGCGGGGGCTCCTGAAGGAGCTTGAAGGTCTTGACGCCCTTCCTGGGGTGCGGCGTCGCGGTGGATTCATGACAGCTGTCGCAGGATTCCACCGGCGGGTGCACCGTCTTGCCGCGCACGAGCGTCGCGTGACACTGGGCAGCCACGCACCCGTTCTGCGCCACGGCGTCGGGCCCGGGAAGAAACAGGCTGCTCATCACGAGGGTGGCGATCCGAAGACCGAAACGGAACCGCCGTCGATCGGCCGACCGGGAGTTGTCTCTCATCGTCGCAGGGTTCACCGACCCCCGCAGGTTCCTCGCGACCTGGGGTCCTGACGAAGTTTATCCTGATGCGGGTCTCGACGATAGTCCGTTCCTGTCGATCGGACGTCGGAGATCATGTCGCACAGAGCATCGATCCACCGCGACGAAGCCACCGAGTGTCGGTTGCTCTATCATGGGGCCGCATCGCGGTTCGTCGGAATGGGGAGCGCTTCACAGCGTCATGATGGTCGAGCAATCGCAGGATGCCGGCAGCAGGCCCGCGGGCGGGAGGCTTCGCGGCCTCCTGGGATCGCCGCGCTCGTACTGGCTCACGCGCTTCGTGATCCTCCGGCTGCTCGGTCTCGTCTACTTCGTCGCCTTCCTGTCGCTGGCGCAGCAAGTGCTGCCGCTCATCGGACGCGACGGTTTGCTGCCGGCCCACCTGTTCCTCGATCGCGTCGCGGCGCACTTCGGGTCGCGCCTCGGCGGCTTCGAGCAGATCCCGAGCCTCTTCTGGCTCGGGCTTCCGGATCGCTGGCTCGCCGGCCTCGCCTGGGCCGGCGCGGGCTTGTCACTCCTCGTGCTCCTCGGGTTCGCCAACGCGCTCCTCATGCTGCTGCTCTGGGCGCTCTACTTCTCCTTCGTCCAGATCGGTCAGGACTGGTACGGCTACGGCTGGGAGATCCAGCTGCTCGAGACCGGCTTTCTCGCCATCTTTCTCTGCCCGCTGCTCGATGGCCGGCCCTTCCCGCGCCGAGCGCCGCCGGCCGCGGTCGTCTGGCTGTTTCGCTGGCTCATCGTCCGGATCATGCTGGGAGCGGGGCTCATCAAGCTGCGGGGCGATTCCTGCTGGCGCGATTTGACCTGTCTCGATTTCCACTACGAGACGCAGCCGATCCCGAATCCTTTGAGCCGGACCCTCCACTTCATGCCGCGCTGGTTCGGGAAGCTCGGGGTGCTCACCAACCACCTGAGCGAGCTGGTCGCGCCCTGGTTCGCCTTCGGACCACGCGCGGCCCGGCACGTCGCCGGCCTCCTGATGCTGTCATTCCAGGTCGTCCTGATCGCCAGCGGCAACCTGTCGTTCCTGAACTGGCTGACGATCGTGCCGATCCTCGCCTGCTTCGACGATTCGCTGCTGCGCCGCGTGCTTCCAAGGCGGCTGGTCGCGGCGGCTGACCGCGCCGCCGGGCGGGCCCGGCCGTCCCGCGCGCAGAATGTCGCCGTCATGGCGCTGGTCGCGGTCGTGATGGTGCTCAGCATTGATCCGGCGATGAACCTGTTGTCGCGCCACCAGGCGATGAACACCTCGTTCAACCGTCTCGCTCTCGTGAACACCTATGGCGCTTTCGGCAGCGTCGGGCGGGAGCGGCCGCAGATCATTTTCGAGGGGACCGACGACCCGACGCCGACGGAGCAAAGCGTCTGGAAGCCGTATGACTACAAGTGCCAGCCCTCCGATCCAAACCGGAGGCCGTGCGTCATCTCGCCCTACCACTATCGTCTCGACTGGCAGATCTGGTTCGCCGCGATGTCGAGCCCCACGCGCTACCCCTGGACGCTGCACCTCGTCTGGAAGCTGCTGCACAACGATCCGGGCGCCCTGGGGCTCCTGGCCGGCAATCCGTTCCCCGACGCGCCGCCGCGATTCGTGCGGGCGCAGCTCTACCGCTACGAGTTCGCGCCGCCCGGCGATCCGCGCGGCGCCTGGTGGCGGCGGACGCTGGTCGGAAGCTGGCTCCCGCCGCTGTCAGCCGACGATCCGCGGCTGCGGCGCTGGCTCGCCGCCTATGGCTGGCTCACCTCCGACCCGGACCTCAGGCCTCTTTGATCGTGGTCGGTTCCTTTGGAGCGGCGGCGCGGTACGAGGGGCGCGCCTTGATCCGCCCGATCCAGGCAGCCAGGCCCGGGTATTTGGGGTCGGGCAGGATGCCCAGGAGCTGCAGCGAACCGGCGATCGGGGCCGCGAGGGCGGCGTCGGCGAGGGAGAAGAGGTCGCCTCCGAACCAGGTCTTGCCCTGGATCTCCTTCTCCAGGCGAGCCAGATGCTCGTGCACCTTGAGGCGCGATTCCTCGAGCTGCTTGTGGTCTACCTTGTCGGCCTTCTTGCGGGTCAGAAAGGGCGGCGTGTACTCGAACTGCGACATCGTCATGCTGCGGATCGCCGGACCGAAATACTGGTCGGCGGTGTCCTCGAGCAGCCGGATCCGCGCCCGCTCGTAGGGATCGCGCGGCAGCATCGGCGGCTCGGGGTAGGCGTCCTCGAGGTACTCGTTGATCACGGTCGATTCGTACAGGGTCCGGCCGTCGTCGAACTCCAGGACCGGCGTCAGGCGGAACGGATTCAGGCGGGCGAAGGCCGGGCTCTCGTTCTTGTTCTCCGGGACGATCGTTTCGTAGGGGACTTTCTTCTCGGCCAGGGCGATGCGGACCTTCCAGCCGTAGGGTGAACGTTCGAAGTTGTGCAACTTCAGCATGGGGAATACCTCCGAGGCATCGTACCCTTGGTCGGCCGGGGCGTCAAACCAAACCTAATGGTGCATGCCGGCATGCCCCGCCCCTCCATGCGCGCCGAAGCGGACTCTGAGGAACACCTGAAGCGAGACCGGGCCGCCGCCGTAGGTCGGGGTGAGCGCCTGGTCGAAGCGGTAGACGGTCACCCCGGCCCCGGCGCCGCACTCAGTTTCCTGAAGACGCGGCAGGTCGCGGACATAGCCGATCGTTCCGGCCTGCACCGTGGTCCGGGCGGGTGGGACGTTGGCCGGCCTCTGCGTCTTGTTCACCAGCTCGTACCGGTCGCGGTCGACGCTCTCGATCCGGCCGTAGAGGAAGTTGCGTTCGCGGAATTTCCAGGTTGCCTCGAGGCCGTTTCCCCATTCAATTTGATCTCCGGGGAGCAGGTTGCGGCCGAGGATCAGGGAGGCCGCGAGGAACCCCCCGGTCGTCGTCTTCATATATTCGATCGAGCCAGTCTGCCGGGTCTGATCGCCTTCCTCGATCGCCTCAGGGTCCTTCCGCCGGGCGGCGGAGAGCTGCATCGTCAGGCCCCCGCCCGGCCGTACGGTCAGCCGGCCGGCATAGGAATCGATCGACCCTTGCTCGAGATCCCAGCGGTTCTCGTCCGGCTCCCGTCCGTGGAAGGCCGAGCCCTCGAGGGTCGCCTTGAAGGCCCGGATCCCGACGGTGACGACGTCGGCCGAGATGTGGGTCGAGTCCTGATTGTGGTGCGCCAGCGGCGCCGTCGGGTTCTCGGAAGCCGATGACCGGTGCGGGTAGGCGGTCGGGCCGACGGCCGGCTCGCCCCGCGGCGCGGCGTACAGCAGGAGGCCGGTATGCTTCGAGAGGCTGCGCTCCCAGCGGGCCGCGAGCTCGACGAAGAGATCGTGGGGATGCTGCCGATCGACCAGCAGCTTCCCGCCGTAGGTCTCGCCGCGCTGGAACAGCTCTCCGGAGCCCTCGGGTGGAACCGTCGCCGGCTCGATGGTGAAGGTGCCGAGGAAGCTCAGCGTTCCGCCCCGCAGGGGGCGCGAGGCTCCGGTCATGAAATGGTTGGCCGACTCGAAGCCGCGCGAGGAGAGTCGCCCGCCCTGACGGTTCGTGGTGAGAAAGGCGTAACCGTGGAAGAATTTCGACCAGCGTTCGCCTTGGGCGCTGGCGGCGGCTCCCGGCGCTTCTCCGGCCGCGCTCGTCGCGGCCGGCGCCTCATCGGCGCGCGCCGGGGCCGCCAGTTGGGCGATCGTCGCCAGGAGTACAATGCCGTGGCGCATCATTCGAGCGGCGCGAGGCCGGGGTCGCGCGAGGGAGCACCATGCAGATGAGGGTCGAGGTGGAGGCCGCGGAGCGGCGTATCCGGGAGCATGTCCGCGAGACTCCCGTCGAGGAGTCGCTCGCCCTCGGACGCGCCGGCTCCGGCCCGGCGCACCTCAAGCTGGAGAATCTGCAGGCGACGGGCTCCTTCAAGCTGCGGGGTGCGATGAACCGGCTTTTGTCGCTGACGCCGGAGGAGCGCGCGCGCGGCATCGTGACCGCGTCGTCCGGCAATCACGGGGCCGCGATGGCGCGCGGCCTCAAGGTGCTGGGCGCGCCCGGCATCATCTTCGTTCCCGAGAACGCCTCGCCCGCCAAGGTCGCGAACATCCGGGCTTATGGCACCGAGGTCCGGATGCACGGGCTCGACAGCGGCCTGACCGAAGTCTTCGCGCGCCGCTTCGCGGGCGAGCGGGGCGTGCCGTACATCTCCCCCTACAACGATCCGATCGTCGTCGCCGGCCAGGGAACGGTCGGCGCGGAGCTCCACCGGCAGCTCGCCTCGATCGAGACGCTGTACGTCGCGCTCGGGGGCGGCGGTTTGATCGCCGGCATCGCCGGCTTCCTGAAGGAGAGCGGGCGCCGGGTCGACGTGGTCGCCTGCTCGCCGGAGAACTCGGCGGTGATGCACCACTCGCTGGCGGCCGGCCGGATCCTGACCATGGAGTCGAAGCCGACGCTCTCCGACGGCACGGCGGGAGCGGTCGACGAGGACACCATCACCTTCGATCTCTGCCGCCGCTACGTGGATCGCGCCCTGCTCGTGACCGAGGATGAGATCCGGGAGGCGATGCGGCTGGTGATCGATCATCATCACACTCTCATCGAAGGCGCGGCGGGGGTGGCGGTCGCCGCCTACCTCAAGGATCGCGATCGAGCGGCCGGCCGCGGCGCCGTGATCGTCCTGTGCGGCGCCAACATCGCACGCGAGCGGCTCAAAGAGGTGCTCTGACGACCGCCCGGCGCTGCCCCGTGCAAAGGCCGCCATTCTAGCGTATCCTAATCGGCGCCGATGCCTGAAACGCCCCGCTCCGGCCCCGAATTGTCCCTCGTCGTGCCGGTCTACAACGAGGCAGACAACCTCCGTCCACTCCATCAGCGGATCGCCGCCGCCCTGGCGCCGCCTGGCCGGACCTGGGAGTTGATCCTGGTCGACGATGGCAGCCGCGACGGCTCGCTGCGGCTGCTCGAGGCGCTCCAGAAGGAGGACCCGGAGCATGTCCGCGTCGTTGAGCTGCTGCGCAACTTCGGACAGCACGCGGCGGTCTTCGCCGGCCTCTCCCGGGCGCGGGGCGAGGTGGTGGTGACGCTCGACGCCGATCTGCAGAATCCCCCCGAGGAGATCCAGGTCCTGCTGCGGAAGATCGACGAGGGATACGACGTCGTCGGCGGGTACCGCCGGGAGCGGGAAGACTCCTGGTTCCGCAAGACCGCCTCGCGCATCGTCAACAGGCTCACGGCTCGGGCGACCGGCGTCAGGATGCGCGACTACGGCTGCATGCTGCGCGCCTATCGCCGGCCGATCGTCGACGCGATGGTCGCGACCACCGAGATCGCCACCTTCATCCCGGCTCTGGCCAACGCCTTCGCGCGCGACGTCGCCGAGGTCGAGGTGGCGCACGCGCCGCGCCTCAAGGGAGCCTCCAAGTATTCGCTCTGGCGCCTGCTGCGGCTCAACTTCGATCTGATGACCGGTTTTTCCAACCTGCCGCTGCAGTTCATCTCCTGGACGGGAGCGATCCTGGCGGTCGCCGGCTTCTCGTTCGGCCTGTTCCTGTTCATTCGCCGGTTGATCGTGGGGCCGGAGGTCGGAGGGGTCTTCACGCTGTTCGCGATCCTGTTCGCCTTCCTCGGCGTGCAGCTCTTCTGCCTCGGCCTGATGGGAGAGTACGTCGGCCGGATCTATTCCGAGGTCCGTCATCGCCCGCGCTACCTCATCCGCCGGGTGCTCGGATGAAGACGGGGGGACCCCGGGCCGTCGTCTGCGGCTACGGCGAGATCGCCACCATCGGGCTGCAGTGTCTCCAGGAAGCCGGCTACGACACGGTGCTCTTGGTCACCCACCAGGATTCCCCGGGCGAGACGATCTGGTGGGAGTCGCCGGCGGCTTGGGCGCGGGCGAACGCAGTGCCGGTGGTGACGCCGGAGGACGTCAATCGTCCCGAGGAGATCGAGCGGATCCGGTCGCTCAAGCCGGACTTCCTGTTCTCCCTCTATTACCGTTCGATGATCGGTTGGGAGCTTCTGGCCGCGCCGCGGCGCGGCGCCCTGAACCTGCACGGGTCGCTCCTGCCGCGCTATCGGGGACGGGCGCCGATCAACTGGGTCCTGGTGAATGGAGAGACCGAAACCGGGGTGACGCTGCACTATATGGATGAGAAGCCGGACCACGGCGATATCGTCCTGCAGCGCCCGGTGCCGATCGATCCGCGCGACACCGGCGAGACCTTGTTCCGGAAAATCACCGCGCAGGCCCGGCTGCTGCTGCGGGACGCGCTGCCGTTGCTGGCGGCGGGCACGGCGCCGCGCCAGCCTCAGGATCATGCGCTGGCGTCGTATTTCGGCCGGCGCCGGCCGGAGGACGGCCGAATCGACTGGTCCTGGCCGGCGACGAAGGTCTACAATCTCATCCGCGCCGTCACCCGGCCCTTCCCGGGGGCCTTCACGATGCTCGGGGGCCGCAGGCTGTTCGTCTGGTGGGGCGTTCCGGACGAGCGCCGGGCGGACGAAGCGGGCGCCGCGGCCGGCGTCGTCCTCGCTCCGCGACCGGAGGGCGTCGCGATCGCGGCCGGGACCGGCGCGATCGTCGTCACCAAGGCGCAGCTCGAAGGGCAAGGCGAAATCACCGATGTGACGGGGCTCGGAGCGGTTCTTCATAAAGGCTCCCGGCTGCCGTCCTGAACGAATTGCGGCGCAGCGTCGCCGGCGGAGAGAACGATGAAGATTCTGGTGACGGGCGGCGCGGGGTTCCTGGGGTCGCACCTGTGCGAAACGCTCCTCGATCGCGGGCACGAGGTCTGGGCGATCGATGCCAAGGGCGAATCGAAGATCCTGCACCTCCTGAACCGCGACCACTTCCACTTCGTGCGCGAGACGATCTTCAACGAGGCGATGCTCGAGGACCTGGTGCGGCGCGCCGAGTTGATCTTCCACCTGGCGGGCGTCGTCGGCGTCGAGCATTACGTCGGCGACCCGTACGCCGTCCTGAACGTCAACATCAACGGCACGCAGAAGGTCCTGCAGGTGGCGCACAAGTACGACCGCAAGGTGGTGTTCGCGTCGACGTCGGAAGTCTACGGGCGCAACACCAAGGTCCCCTTCGAGGAGGACGACGACCGCGTCCTCGGCTCGACGCGGGTCGACCGCTGGTGCTACTCGACCTCGAAGGCGGCGGCCGAGCACTTCTGCTTCGCCTACGGAAAGATCGGCCTGCCGTTCGTGATCCTGCGCTACTTCAACGTCTACGGCCCGCGCCTCGACAAGGTCGACGTCGGCCGCGTGCTCACCATCTTCATGGGGCAGATCCTGAAAAACAAGCCGCTCACCGTCATCGGCGACGGCTCGCAGACCCGCTGCTTCACCTACGTCTCGGATGCCATCGAGGGGACGATCGCCGCCGGCCTGCGGCCCCAGGCGGTCGGCAACATCTTCAACATCGGCACCGACACCGAGATCTCGATCCGCACCCTGGCCGAGACGATGCTCGAGATCGCCGGCAAGCCGAAGTCGATGATCGAGTACGTGCCGCAGGAGAAGATCTACGGAACGTCGTACGAAGACATCCCGCGGCGCGTGCCCAACGCCACCCGGATGCACAAGATCCTCGAGGTGACCCCCAGGGTCGGCCTGCGCGAAGGGCTCGAGCGGACCATGAGCTGGTTCGTGAAGGAGGCGCAGTAGCGTGCCGGAGCTCCCCGCGCCGGCGCCCGCCGGCGGGGAGGCGCCGGCACGGCGCATCTCGATCCGGGTCGACGTCGACACCCACACCGGCCTGCGCGACGGCGTCCCCGCCCTCCTCGATCTCTTCCGCCGCCTAGGAGTGCGCGCCTCGTTCTTCGTGACCATGGGGCCCGACAACTCGGGCCGCGCCATCCGCCGCCTGTTCACCCGCAAGGGGTTCGCGCGCAAGATGGCGCGCACCAACGCCCTCAAGATCTATGGACTGCGCACGGTGCTGTCGGGGACGCTCCTGCCGTCGCGCCCGGTCGGCCACGGTTTCCCCAATCTCCTGAAAGCCATCGAATCCGATGGGCACGAGTGCGGCATCCATGGCTGGGATCATGTCTTCTGGCACGACCGTCTCGAGCGGCTGGACGAGGCAGCGATCGCGCTCGAGCTTCGGCGCGCCGCGGAGGCGTTCCGCGCCGCCACGGGACACGACCCCGCGGGGACCGTCGCCCCCGCCTGGCGCGCCACACCCGCCAGCCTCGAGGTGCAGGATCGGATGCCGTTCCGCTATGCCAGCGACTCGCGCGGCCACGGTCCCTTCCGGGTCGCCCGCCCGGACGGCACGGCCTACCGGCTCATCCAGATCCCGACCACGCTGCCGACCTTCGACGAGATGCTCGGCGCCCCCGGCATGACCGAGGCGCGCATCATCGAGACCCTGACCGCCGGCCTCGAGCCGGCCGGCCTCAATGTTTTCGCCATCCATACCGAGGTCGAGGGGCGGCATGCCGCGCCGCTCTTCGAGACGGTTCTGCGCTGCCGGCTCGAGGATGGCTGGCGCTTCGAGACGGTCGCCGCGGCCGCGGAGCGCGCCGCCGCCGACCCCTCGACTCCGCTCTGCCGGCTCGTTCCGGGCGAGCTCCCCGGCCGCGCGGGGTGGATGTCGCTGCAAGAGATCACGACCTGAAGATGACTCACCTGGCTGATTCGCAAGAATCAACGTAGAGTGTGGCAAGATTCGACGATCACCTCACCGCGAGTCGGAGACCTGACTGTGGCACATCGACAGTGGCTGCTCGTCGCGATGACTTTGCTTGGTCTCCCCTCCTGGCGACGGAGGACGACGTCACCGCCGCCTCGTCATGATGGCGCCGGGCCAGACGAAGCAGTTCTGATGGGACGATCGTTGACCGCGTCCGTGCGTGGAGGGGTTGGGGTCGATCGGTCCTCCACCGGGCACATCCTAGGCGCTCACCGGCGCCCGGCTCTCCTCGCCGCTCTGCTGACCGCTCTCGCCGCGGCGCTCTGCGGAGACCCCCCGGGGGCCTCTCCGTCCGCACCCCTGCCTTTCATCGGGCAATGGGTCTGGACGCCACAGGATGCGGCGATCTTCCTCCAAAGCCGCATTGAACTCCCCGACATCGAGCCTGCCGTCTGGGTGAGCACGCTGTCGTTTTCGAACGGAGATCTGCTCCAGAGGCTTGCCCTCTCCCCGGCTCTCGAGCCCGGGGCTCGCGTGGCGATCGTCATACGTTTCGACAGGAGCGTCGATGGAATCTGGTCGCCGATGGACGACGCGGGCGTGGCGGCTTCGATCGACGCGCGTCTCCGGAAGCTCATGGATCCGGTCTTAAGGACCGGGGTCGATGTGACCGAAGTGCAGCTCGATTACGATTGTCCGGTGCGGCTCCTGCGACGCTGGGCGTCCGTGGTCGGGATCCTGTCGGGCGGGGCCTTGGCGGGTCGGACTCTTTGGATCACCAGCCTGGTCGATCATGTCCGGCAACCGGACTACGGCGACCTGTTCAGGGGTCGCGTCGCCGGCCACATCCTTCAGGTCTTCGACACCGGAGACCAGGTTCTCTCTGACTCTCCGGCCCGCGTCGGGCTCCTCGCCGACCAGCAGCGGATGCCGTTCCGGCTCGGTCTCGGTGCGTTTGAGCGGCGGCTCCCCGGAGGCCGGAGGACGGATCACAGGGCATGGTTTGACGCCGTGCGGCCGATGGCGCGCAGCCCCTGGTTCCGAGGCGTCTGGGTGTTTCCCGCCGGCCAGCCGTGGGTCCCTCTGGTGAGGGCATCGCTGTGAGGCGGCGCGCGCGGGCGTTTCTCCTTCTGGCTCTGATGTCACGCGCTGCGCCCTGCTTCCCTTGCGGAGGAGGGGAGTTCTACCCGATCGATGCGGCTCTCTACTCGACCGAAACCCTCTTTTCGCGGATTATCGCGCCGGAGAGCGTGCTGGGCGGTCCGCAGATTCCAAAGGAGCTCTGGTTCCTCTACCCCTTCAAGCTGACGAAGCCGGACGAGATCGCGGAGCTCTGGAGAGAATGCTACGAGGGCGGGGCAAGCTCTCCGGCCGTCGATGGCCCCGACCGGCTGAACAGCATGATGAATATCCTCCGTGACCGGGCCCCCATCGCCGCCGTCGGCGAGGCCCGGGCGATCGTCGATCACGTGCTCGACATGCCGGTCGGGCAGGCCAACGTGAACCAGGAGGAGGTGCGGCGCGCGGTCGAGCTGGTCGAGCTGCAGCCGTACCTCAAGGGGGTCGACCGCGACCTGGTCACCAGGTTTTTCAGCAGGGATGAGGCGATCGAATCGTCGGCCGCTCTCCCACCGGAGCTGAAGGAGGCGCTCGAGATCCGCCGCATGGCCAGAGCCGACATGGGGGAGTACGCGAAACAGCATCCGGCGAGCCCGCGGATCGCCTCGCTCCGGTTCGTCGCCGTGCAGGAAGCGATGCATCACGACATCCCCGACGGCTGGCAATTCGAGATCGCCCGGGCGATGACACCGGACGACTGGAAGAGGCTGGAGGCGCTCCACGATTCCTGGCTCGCCGACTTTCCCGATCACCCGCTCGCCGATCTGGTCCGCTTGTCGAAGGTCCGGATCTACTGGTACCAGGGCGACGCCCGCGCCTGGAGCACTCTCTTCGATCTCTATCCCCGCCACCTGCCCCGATTGCTCGCGGAGATGCGCTACTTGAAGGGGGGGATTCTGCCCCGCGAATTCCTGAATCACCCACACGTCGACCCGCTGCTCCAGACGGCCCTTCTTCTCGACGCCGGGGCCGATCAGAGCATGTGGTCGAGCCTCTGGAAGCTCTCGGAGGCGCGGGCGACGGAGCCCTGGGCGATCAATCTCCAGGAAAGGCTCCTCAAGGTCGCGGGCGACCGAGTCGCCTCCTGGAAGTCGCTCCCGCAGGGGTTTCCGGAGAAGCCGTCCAATCCGACCAGGCTCTGGGGGCGTCTCCGACTCGTCGCACTCTACAAGGCGGGGCGCCTGGACAAGTTCGAGGAGCAGGACAGGACTCTCGGCGCCGACGCGGATCTCGCCGCCTTCCGGGCGCGGATCCTGCTGATGCACGGCGAGCCGCTGCGGGCGGCGCAGGTCGAGAAACTGGATCCGCTGGCGCGCAGTTACCTCGTGCGCGTGATGCTGGACGAGAAATCCCTCGTCGCCGCGGCACAGACTCCCGACGCGGCGCTCCGCGCGGAGGCGACCCTGACAAGGGCGGTGCGCCGGGCCGCGCAGGGTGACTGGAAGGGGGGCGCCGACCTTTTGCGCGACACCGACCCGGAAAAGGCGGCCCTCTGGACCGAAGTGGCGGGAAAGGCGGCCGATCGCAGCTCCCGCGGACGGTTGGCGTGGGCGCGCTTCCTCCGGGACAACGACGGGAAACTGCTGTTCGGCGTGGACAAAGTCTGGGACCGGTCGGTCTGCGGCAGGGCCCGCGTCCTGGCGCTGCCCGAAGATCCACGGAATAACGTGACACTTTATGAGCGATACAACAGCCCCGATCTCCCCTGGACGAAGGAGGAGGAGATCACCGCGATCCGCCGCCACCTCGACGGCTCCTCGGAGACGTTCCTGGCCCTCCAGGCTTATGCCGCCTGGCTGAGCAGCGTCAACCTGAAAGACAGAGACGTCGGGGAGGCGCTCAAGGAAGCCGACACTGTCTACAACCGATTGATCAACTGGCCTTACGTCACCGAGTCCTGCTTCAACGACGCTCTCAAGGGCAGCGACGCCGCGGCGACGCTACGTCGGGTGGGGCGGCAGATTCGCGGGTCGTGACAGGCCCACGCGGACACTACAGCGTCGGCGAGTCGTCCCCCAGCATGGCGCGGCGGACCTGCTTGAGCGGCGGGTAGCCCATCGCCAGCAGGCGGTCGTGGAACTCCATCAGGGTGAAGCGGTCGCCGCGCGCCTTCTTGTAGTCGTCGCGCAGCTTGAGGATCTGCAGCTTGCCGAGCGTGTAGTAAAGATAGGTCGGGTCAGAGGTGCCGCGCTTCGTCTCCATAAGGGCGATCGACCGGGTCTGGTGCCCCTCCTTGACGAAGAAGTCGACCCCCTGGTCGAAGGTCATCTTTCCGGTGTGCATTTCGATGCCGACGATGTAGCGGGCATTCCGCAGTAACGCATCCTGGATCTGACCCAGGCGGAGCTTCGGGTCGCCGTCGCCGTAACCTTCGTCGAGCATCATCTGCTCGCAGTAGTGCGCCCAACCTTCCGCGTTCGAGTTCGAGCCGAACAGCTTGCGCACCTTTGAAGGAGCCTTCTGCACCCAGAGGAACTGGGTGTAGTGGCCCGGGTAGGCCTCGTGGATCGCGGTGCTGAGGATGGTGCCGCGGTTGAAGGCGGCCATGTGCTCCTCGACTCTTTCGGGGCTCCAGGTCGGCTCCGGCAGGGTGACGTTGAAGTAGGCCTCCCTGGCGACGTTCTCGTAGGCCCCCGGTGTGTCCATCGAGGCGGTGGTGAGAGCGCGCTCGAACGGGGGAGTCTCCTGCAGGATCGGCGGCACCTGCGAGGGCAGGGTCACGATCTTCTTCGCGGCGATGAAATCGCGCAGGCCACCAAGCGTGTCGCGGAAGGCGTCGAGGAGCTTGTCGGGGGCCGGGTGATCGCGCTGCAGCTCGGCCAGGATCGCCTGCGGTGTCCGCTTCGGATCGATCATCGCGGCGGTCTGCTTCAGACGCTCCTGGTTCCGGTGCAGGTCCGCGTAGCCGACCGTCAGCAGCTTGTCGAGCGGCAGATCGACCATCTCCTCGTACTGGAGCTTTTTCACGAAGCTGTCGCGGCCAATTCGGAAATCACCCTTCGAGCGTGGCAGGATCTTCTCCTGCAGGAACGTCTGGTAGTCGGTGAGGGCGGCGATCACCTCGGCGTTGCTCCTGGCGAAGTCGGCGCGCAGCTCGGGGTCGGTGACCGCCTCGAACGCCTTCGGGACGTCGTTCTGGAAAAACCCGATGGTCCCGGGGAGCTGCTCCAGGGCGACCTCGGTATAGATCTTCGGAGGGTTGTCCAGATTGACCCGCGCCACCTCGAACAGGCGCGACACCCGGCGCTCGCGGGCGATGACCGAGCGCAGGCGGTCGGCCGGCGGAGCGAAGTTGCGGCTCATGATCACGAAGACGCCGCCGGCCGCCGTCGAGGCATACAGGTCGGGGTTGCGCTGCCACATCCGCACCGTCTCGAGCTCGAGCAGGGCGGCCTTGATCGTCCCGAGCACCAGCTCGCGGTCGGCGGCCTCCTCCGGGCCGAGCGGCTTCGGGTCGAGCTTTTCAAAACGGGCCCGGAATGAATTGAGGCAGGTGACCTGGGCGGTGACGGCGAAGCGGGAAAAGTCCTCGAGGCTGGTGTCGTACTGATGGAACCCCGCGGCGGTCGCCGACGTTGGATGGTGGGGGAACCAGCAGTCATCGAAGAACTGATCGACGAGTTTGTCAAAGTTGTCACCGGCCGGCGGATTTTCACCGGCCGGCGGGCGGGGGGCGGCGCTCATGAGGGCCGCCCCCAGGATGATCGCAGCGATCGGTGCCACATGGCGCATGGTTCCTCCGGATGGTCGGGCCTCCGGGTCGCGGGATGACCCGCGACCCGGAAGCGTTAGAATAGCGCGTTTCAGACGGCCGGGAAAGGACGTCCGAGGCATCAGCCTCGAGGAGGTTTCGCGCCGATGTCACGCCTTGCCTCTCTCTCCGCCGTCGTTCTACTCGTCGTGGCCCTCGGAAGTTCCCCCGTTTCACCGGCCGCGGCGACGCCTTCCCCTATTACTTCCGGATGGCCGGCCTTGGGCCGCTGATCGGCAAGCGCACCTGGGGCGGTCTGGTCGGCATCAGCCACAATCTGCCGCTGGTCGATGGCGGGGTTGTTACGTCCTCGAGCAGCTGAAGACCACGCCGCCCGTCCGACCCAAACGGCCCGGGTACAAAGTGCGCTAGGAGCTTCTTCGATCGACGATTCCAAGGCGTGGTATTATCCGCGACCTCTAAACCCCCTTACGAGGATGAACCGATGACACGCTCCCTCCCTGCGCGGCGCTGCGGCGCCCTCCTGGCGATCACGATCGGCACCTGTTTCCCCGGCGCCGCCGGCGGTTTGCGCGCCGAACCGGCCGCCCGCCTGCGCGCCGAGCCGGCGGCAGACGCCGCGGTCGCCGATTCTTCCGAGGCCGGCAAGAAAGGGAAGCCGGCGAAGCTCGACGTCAACGCCGTGCCGGAGGAGGCCCGCCAGGTGCAGTTCACCACCAGCGAGGGAACCTGGATGTCGATCGACGTCGCCCCTGACGGCAAGACGATCCTCTTCGATCTGCTCGGGGATATTTACCGCCTGCCGATCGAGGGCGGGGCGGCGACGCGGGTGACCTCGGGACCGGCGTACGACTATGCGCCGCGCTATTCTCCCGACGGCCGGACGATCGTCTTCTGCAGCGATCGTGGCGGCAACATGAACCTCTGGCTGATGGCCGTCGACGGCAGCGGTCCGCGCGCCTTGACCGACGAGACGAACGCCGTTTTCTCGTCGCCGTCCTGGACTCCCGACGGCCTCTACATTCTGGCCCGCAAGGAGGACACCTCGAAGGCGGGGATTCCGCCGGTCGAGACCTGGATGTTCCACCGCGACGGCGGCGGCGGCATCAAGGTCATCGGGAAGGCCAAGCTGCACAACTCGTCCGGTCCCGTGGCGAGCCGCGACGGGCGCTACATCTATCTCTCCGGCCGGCAGCGCCCCTTCTCCTACCTGCCGCAGATGCAGGACGGGCTCTGGAACCTGTTCCGCTACGACCGCAAGACGGGCGATCTCCTCAAGTTGACCGCCCCGCCGGCGGGCGGGCTGCGCCCGACGCTTTCGCCCGACGGACGGCGCCTGATCTACGAGCGCCGCGACGATGCGGAGACGATCCTGGTGCAGCGCGACCTGCCGAGCGGCGGCGAAACCGTCCTGGCGCGCGGTCTGTCGCGCGACGAGCAGGAGGGGTTCGCCCAGATGGATCTCGCGCCGGGGGCCGCCTTCACGCCGGACGGCAAGGCGTTTCTCTACTGGAGCGGCGGCGCGATCCATCGTCTCGATCTCGACGCCCGGAAGGATGACACGGTGCCGTTTCGCGCCGACGTCTCCCTGGCGCTGCGGCCGCTGCTGCGCACCGACACGAAGGTCGGCGAGCCGGTCTTGACGGTGCGCATCCTGCGCTGGCCGACGCTGTCGCCGGACGGGACGCTTCTGGCCTTCGATGCCCTGGGCTCGATCTGGCTCTGCGATCTGAAAGACGGCAAGGCAGGGGTGCCGCGCCGGCTGACGCGCCGCGCCGAGCGCGAATATGCGCCGGAGTTCTCGCCCGACGGCAAATCTCTCGTCTACGTCACCTGGTCGGACCGCGACCTCGGCCACGTCGTCAAGGCGCGCCTCGGCGGCAAGGGCCCGGCCGAGCCGGTCCGCCTCACCCGCAGCGCGGGGCATTACATCAATCCCACCTGGTCTCCCAAGGGGGATCGGATCGCCGTCATCGTCGGCTCGGGGGCCGAGCTGCGGGGTCAGCAGCCCGAGTTCGAGGCGTATTACGAGATCCGCTGGCTGCCGTCCGAGCCGGGACCGGGGGGCGCCGACCCTCGCCCGATCGTGACGGTGCTGCCGGGCGAGACGATCCGTTACCACCCGACGGTCGCCTGGAGCCCCGATGGCGAGCGGGTCTTCTTCGTCGAGAAGACGCCGGCGACGGGCGACGGCGGAGAAGAGGGGGATGACACGCCGAAAGTCGATCTCGTCTCTGTCCGTCTCGACGGGACCGACAAGCAGCACCACCTGCGCTTCGTGCAGGTCGAGGACGCGGTCCTTTTGCCGGACGGAGCCTGGGTCGCCTACGTCCGCGCCGACGACGTCTACGTCACGGCGATGCCCCGGGCCGGATCCGAGCCGGTCGAGATCGGTGGTGAGAAGAGTCCCGTGCCGGTTTACCGGCTGAGTATCGAAGGCGGGGGGTTCATCGGCTGGGCCTCGGGCGGACGGACGATCGTCTGGGGCATGGCGAACACCATCTACCGCCAGAGTCTCGACAAGGTCCGCGAAGCGGCCGCGAAGAAATCGGCGACCGACGCCAAAGAATCCGCGGCCAAAGGGGGCGCGGCCAAGGAAGAAGCGGCGAAACAGCCGGAGATGCCGAAGCCCGAGGCGATCCCGGTCTCGCTCGTGGTGCCGCGCCCGCGGCCGACCGGCTCGGTCGTGCTCAGGAACGCGCGCGCCATCACCATGAAGGGGGACGAGGTCCTGGATCGCGCCGACATCGTGGTCAACGGCGACCGGATCGCCGCGATCGGCCCCTCCGGCAAGGTCGCCCTTCCCGCGGGGGCACCCGCCTTCGATCTCAACGGGAAGACGGTCATCCCCGGGCTCGTCGACGTGCACGCCCACCTGCATTACTCCGCCATGGAGATCTTTCCGGAGACCAAGTGGGAGTACATCACCAACCTCGCCTATGGGGTCACCACGACCCATGACCCGTCGGCCCACAGCCTCGACGTCTTCGCGCAGGGAGAGATGGTCGAGGCGGGGTTGATGACCGGGCCGCGCATCTACAGCAGCGGCGACGTCCTCTACGGCGGGGTGCCGGCCTCCGTCTATGCGAAGGTCGACAGCCTCGAGGATGCCCAGCACGTCGTCCGTCGAATGAAAGCGTACGGCGCTCACTGGCTGAAGATCTACCAGCAGCCGCGGCGCGACCAGCGCCTGTGGTTCCTGGAGGCGGCGCGGCAGGAAGGGATCGGCGCCACGATGGAAGGGGCCGGCGAGCTGCATACAGACTTGACCAATATCTTCGACGGCTTCACCGGCCTGGAGCACTCGCTTCCGGTCCGTCTCTACAACGATGTCATCACCACCGTCGCCCGCTCCGGCACCGCCTACACCCCGACCCTCATCGTGTCGTACGGTGGACCGGCGGCGGAGATTTACTGGTATCAGCACGCCAACCCGCACGACGACGCCCGGCTGCGCCGCTTCACGCCGCACGAGATGCTCGACGGGCTCGGCCGGCGCCGCCCCTGGTACCCCGAGGACGAGTTCCACTTCCCGACGGTCGCCGCGGGGGCGGCGGAGATCGCCCGGGCCGGCGGGCGCGTCTGCCTCGGCGCGCACGGCCAGCTCCAGGGGCTCGGGGCTCACTGGGAGATGTGGTCGTTCACCGTCGGCAAAGGGATGACCCCGATGGAGGCGCTGCGGACCGCCACCTGGAGCGGCGCCGAGGCGCTCGGCTTCGGGAAGGATCTCGGCTCGCTTGAGACCGGGAAGCTGGCCGACCTCGTCGTGATCGACGGCGACCCGCTCAAGGATATCCACGACAGCGCGAAGGTCGCCTACACCATGAAGAACGGCATCCTCTACGACGCCGCGACGATGGACGAGGTCTGGCCGGAGAAGCGGCCGCTGCCGCCGTTCTTCTGGAAGAAATAGCCGCCGCGGCTACTTCGGCGGCAGCTTCGGGGCGATGATGATCTGCCCGCCGTCGACCACCAGCGTCGTGCCGGTCAGGAAGTCGCAGGCGCCCGAGGCGAGAAAGACGATCGCCGTGGCGATCTCCGACGGCTCGGCTGCGCGCGGCAGGACCCCGACCCCTTCGAGCGGCACGCCGCGCGGCGGCAGGTCGATCATGCCCATGTCGGTGTAGACCCAGCCGGGCGCGACGGCGTTGACCCGGATCCCCCATGGGGCGAAATCGATCGCCATCGAGCGTGTCAGACCGCCGATCCCCGCTTTGGCGGCGTTGTAATGGCCGCCGCCCGGATCGCACTCGTACGCCGAGGTCGAGGCGAGCGTGACGATCCGCCCCGGGGTCTTGGCCGCCCGCATGGCGCGCGCCGCCTCGCGGCCGCACAGGAAGGTGCCGCGCATATGGACGGCGATCATCCGATCCCAGTCGGCGACCGACATCTCGGCGAGGTTGACGTAGGCTGAGGCGATGCCGGCGTTCGCCACCATGACGTCGAGCCGGCCGAACCGGCGCTGCGTCTCGGCCACCAGGCGCACGACGTCCACCTCGATCGACACATCGCACGGGGTGCCGGCCACCGTCCCCAGGGACCCGAGCTCCTTCACCGCCGCCTGGACCGACTCCGGCCGCAGCGACGACACCATCACGGAAGCCCCCTCTTTCAGAAGCGCGGCCACCGCGGCCCGGCCGATACCGCGCGCTCCGCCCGTCACGATCGCAACTTTCCCCTTGAGTCCCAGATCCATAGGAAGCCTCCTCCGTTCGAGCGGTGAGGGAACAAGGTAGCACGAACGGCGGCTTCTAGGCCGCGGCGGCGATCCGACGTTTGATCTCCGCCGCCAGCCACTCCGCCTCGCGCTTGTCGCGGATGTACCGGCCGGCGGAATATGAAGTGTCGAAGCGATCGAGCAGAGTGAGCGTGTAGTAAGGGGTGCCGTTGCGGTCGCCCGACTGCATGCCGATCGTCAGCCGGATGTCCTTGAGATCGGCGCAGCGGAATACCCTGACCGGTCCGACTCCCAGGAAGCCCCGCGTCAGCCGCGCCTCTCCCGCTTCGATCACCAGGCGCGTCGTGCCGAGGGTGACATCGAGGGCGAAATAGATCAGCAGCAGCTCGAAGCCGCCGAAGACGATCGGGAAGAGAAGGGGAGCATGCATCCGTATCAGGAACACGACGGCGCAGCTCCAGAGGGCCAGAAAGGCGAAGAGACCGATCGAGGCGCTGGGGTTGCGCAACGGGCGGAGGAAGAACTCCACGCCGCCGCCGGAGCTCGGGCCGACGCGGATGCCGCGGTCGCGCTCCGGGCGAAACGGCTCCTCCGTCGCTTCGTACTCGCGCATCGGATCGTCGTCGGGCGACGCCGCGACGGGAGCCGGGGTGACGCCGGCACCGAACACCGGCACCTCGAACTCGGCGCGGTAGTCGAGGCCCGGGATGGCAGCGTCGGCGTCCAGCACCCAGAGGATCCGGTCATCCGGATCGCCGAGGGTCGTCTCGAGCGCCTCGGCCGGGATGGCGAACGAGACGGGGATCTCCGTGCGCCCCGGATCGTCGGCCGGCAGGGCGCGCTCCATGGTTCGCTCTTCTCTCCAGAGGATCGCCTCGTGCGTCGTGCGGTTCTTGCCGCTGCCGGAGGTGGTGTGCCGCGCGCAGGTCAGGCGCAGGCGGTAACCCCCCGCGGGCCGCGGCATGAAGCGGGCGCGGATCGCTCCGAGCAGGCGTCCGCCCGGGACGATCGGGGTGGTGCGCAGCACCAGCGTCGAGACTCCGAACTTCCGCCAGAGGAGAGTGCGACGGATCGCGGCTGCCAAGAGCAGCAGGCCGGCCGCCGGGAAGGCGAGACCGATCGCCGCCGCGCGATGGCCGCGCTCGAGCTCCCGCCGCAAGAGATATAGGATCGGCGACGAGATCAAGATCCAGACCAGCGCGACGATCCAGGCTCCAACGACGATCCACCCGCGGCCGCTCGATTCGGCCCGCCCCTGCGCCCAATCGTCCCGCGAGCGCCACGGTTGGCCCTGACTCGAAGTCGCGGTTCGCTCCATGCCGCTCCCCGGGATGGCGGTCGCCGAGGGTGGGGAGAACCCCACGCACGGCGGCGCGGTACCAGGGAAACTTAGGTCGCGAGGCCCCAAGAGGCGAGGTTCTAGGTCGCGAGACCCAGCGAGGAAAGAATTTCTGCCGCCGCCCGCCGGCCGCTCATATAGGCCCCATGGACGGTCTGATAGTGGGGCGCCGCCTGCGTCGCCTCGCCGGCGAAGTAGAGAGTGTTCTGGAGCGGGGTCGCGAGCGCGGCACGTTGCGCGCCGCCACCCGGCTTGGTGTAGGAATAAGAACCGCGCGCGTATGGGTCGCGGATCCAGTCGCGCAAGACCGAGAACTGAACCCGCCGGCGGGCGCCGGAGGTCGGGAAGGCCGCCTCGACCCAGCCGAGGGCCCGCGCGGTGCCCTCCTTCTCGCCGAGGTCGCTCAATTCCTGGGCGGCGCGCCCGGTGACCCATCCCTCCAGGGCCGGCATTCCCTTCCCGCCGGGGTGGGGATCGTAGAAGGAGACCCGGCCCTGATGCGACACCCAGCCCCGCAATCCCTCGGGACCGCGCCAGAACCAGTCGTCGAACAGGAAATGAACCACGACGACCCGGCCCATCTCCAGCCCGGCGAGGGCGTGCCGCTTCGAGGCCGGCAGCGCCGGGTCGAAGACCGGCCGGCCGCTCTTGAGGATGCCAACCGGCAGAGTGACCAGGGCGCGGCGGGCCTGCAACCGCTCCTCATGCCCCTGCCGCGAGCAGATGACGCGTACCTTCCCCGGGCGCCACTCGATCATCGTCACCGGAGACGAGAGGTGAATCCGCCCCACGAGCGTCTCCGCCAGCTTGCCGGCGAGCGACGAGTAGCCGCCCACCACCTGATAGTTCTGGTCGAGGTAAGCGTCCCAGGCGGCCGAGTCCTCCATCGCCGCCTGCAGGCTCACTTCGTCCGGCTCGGCCGACCAGGAGAAGGCGTTCTCGTTCACGCTCGGAAGGTCGTCCTCGGAAAATGCCAGCGGCCGGAGGAATGTCTGGTAGTCGACGTCCGGGCCGCGGTAGGCGTGATACGCCTCATCGAGCCGGCGGCGAATCTCTTCCTCGTGCTCGGGGGAGGGAGTGCGGAAGCCGCCCTGGGGAGTGCGCCGCGCGCGCGACCAGCCCGCCAGGGGCCGGGTCTCGATGCCGAACTCCTTGATCAATTCCCAGGTGGGCGCGCGTGAGCCGTGCACCATCTGCGCTCCGACCTCGAGCCCGTGGGGCGCCTCACCGTAGCGCGTCTCCATCCGGCCGCCGACCCGGTCGCGCGCCTCGAGGACCGCGACGTCGAGACCCGCGCGCAGCAGATCGCGCGCCGCCGACATTCCGGACATCCCCGCTCCCAGGACCAGGACATCGTAGGGTGGACGGGCGTGGAAGGCGCAGCCGTGCAGCGCGGCCCCGGCCGAAGCAAGGGCGGTCGCCTTCACGAAGCCGCGACGGCTGATGCGGTTCATGGATGCGCGGCGCCGATCCGGGGCAGGCGATCCTCCGTTTTCACCCGCATGACCTCGATCATTCGCGTAGAATTGCGCCGGCGCTCCGGGGTACTTACGTTTAAGATGTGCGCCGACCTTCGGGGGAGCCTACCATGAAGCGACGCCCTGCAGTATCGATCATCCCGGCCGTCCCGCTCGCGGTTCTCGTCGCGGCCGCCGGGCTCGTGTCGGTAGCCGTGGCGCGCCCGGGGGCCCCGGGTCGAGCAGTGCGCAACCCGATCTGGGGCGTCGAGGTGCGGGTGCCGGGGTTCGAGCCGGTCGATCATCCTCTCAAGGATCAGGTGAACTTCGTCCTGGCCGGCCGCGGCGGTTCGGGGGCCTGCCGGATGAATCTCAGCCTGTTCGTCGCCCCGATCAAGGAAGGGGGCGCGCCGGAGGAGTGCCGGCGCGGCGACATCGGCGATCCCGATGCGATCGCGCTGCGTCAGGACGCCGACCTGCTGGATCAGGAGGCCGGGGCCGTCGCCTGGTCGCTCTTCGATCAGGTCTTCGAGAGCCGGAGCGGGGCCCGCACCGTCTACCATCAGCTCTATGGTTACAGGACGCGCGGTGATCTCTGCTTCCAGCTTCACCTGTCGAGCGGCGACGCCTGCCGGGAGTTCCCGAAGCGAGCCAAGGCGGTGCTCGGCTCGCTGCGTCTGGAGCACGACCCCGGGGCGACCCTGGAGACCGCCGAGCTGGCGCGGCGGGGCGGCGGCGATCCGCGCGACTGGCGGCTGCACCTGAGGGTCGCCGACACTTATCTGCATGACGAGGCCCGGCCCGGTCCGGCGCGCGCCCGGCGCTTCTACGAGTCGGCGCTGCGACTGGGAGCGACGCGTCTTCTGCCGACGGATCGCTTCACAATCGAGACGGGGATCGGGCTTGCATGGCTGCAGGAGGAGAATGGCCGGGCGGCGATCCCGCCCCTGAAGCGAGCCCTGCAGGCGGCGCAGCGCGCGGGTGGCCGGGTGTCGCAGGACTCGGTGCGCGACGCGGTCTACGCCCTCGCCTCGGCCCAGGCCCTCGCCGGGGATGTCGAGGCATCGTGCGGGCTGGCCCGCCGCTGGTTCCAGGGCGCCGATCCGGCCGCGCTCAAGCCGGCGGCGAAGCGGATCCGCAAGGACGCGCGGATGGAGGCGCTCACCGACTCCGACTGTTACCGGGCGCTGCTGTCCGATCTCGGGCTCCGCTGACCCCGCCCGGGTCGAGCGTCAGCTCACTTCTGGCCCCGCCCGGATCGAGCGTCAGGTCGCCGCTGCCCGTGTCCACCAGAATTCGAATCGTGCCGCTCCCGCGCCGGTAGCCGATCAGCTCCTTCTTCTTGAGGATCGGCTGCGCATCGGAATAACGATTGAGGATATCGCCGCTTCCCTGGTCCGCGATCGCCTCGAAGGAGGCGTCGGGGCCGAGCCGCAGGATCACGTCGCCCGAGCCGGTGTCGGCCTTCACCTTGATCAGCCGCGCCACCGAGCGGGCCTGAAGCGTAACGTTGCCCGACCCGGTGTCGGCCTTGAACTCCTCGAGATCGACGTCGAGAGCGCGGATGTCACCCGAGCCGGTGTCGCCGACGAGGCGCCCCACCTTGCCGCCGCGCACCACGATGTCGCCCGAGCCGGTGTCGGCGGTGATCTCGTCTCCCTCGACCTCGCCGAGATCGCAGTCGCCGCTTCCGGTGTCGCAGCGGAGAGTCCCGCGCAGCCCCGCGACCTTGACGTCGCCGGAGCCGGTGTCGGCCACGATGTGGCCGCGCGCCGAGGCGATCGCGATGTCGCCGCTGTCGGTGTCGAAGCGAATCTCCCCCTGCATCCCGCGACCGTCGAGGCGGCCGACCCGGTTGCGGAAGGTGGCGCCGATCTCCCGATTGGGGACCTGGACCTCGACGTCGGCGTAGAGCAGCACGCCGGAATGATTGCTGATGCTCACCTGGTGCCCGTCATACTTCATGCGGGTCCGCCCCACGTCGATGATCTTGCTCATCAGCCAGCACTCGCCGTCCTTGCGGGGGTAGCGCAGGGTCGAGTGACGATCGAGGGGGTACCGGACCCGCAGGGTCGGCGCGCCATTCTCCTCGGCCGGGGGCCCCCCCTCGACCCGCTCGAAGCGCATCGCGGCCGCCAGCCCGTCGTCCTCGGCATGGATGGTCGCGATGGCGACGACGCCGGGGCCGGGGCCGATGGAGACCTTCATCGTGCCGGCGAGATTTTCGATCACGAAGCGGGACAGGTCGGCCGCGGGGAGCTCCGCCCGGATGATCCGGGTGACCTCGGCGCGGGCCGTCGAGAGCGCTCCTGGAACGGCGAGCAGCAGGGCACACAGCAGCGGGGCGGATCGGCGCATTGAAAACCTCCACGTGTCGATCGGATGATACGTCGGGGAGCCGCCCCCGGTTCCCGCCAAGACCGGCCGGGTCCGCCCCCGGTTCCCGCATGGCCCCGCCGAGCCCTCAGCCCGGCCGCACTCCCTCCGCCCAGGACACGAAGTACCAGAAGGCGGCGTCGGGGCGGGCCCGCCAGGCGCGCAGTGCGGCGAGCGCCTGATCGAAGTGAGTGGCATCGAAGGCCCCGATCTCCAGGATCTCCGGGCGCGCCCCCGCGAGGATGGCCGCCAGGTTCTCGACCAGGTCGTCGAAACCTGGCTGCCCCGCGCACCCTCCGAAGAAGATGGCGGCCGTCCGCCGCGGCTCCGCTCCCGCGGCGTGCAGGAGGGCCGGGAGGCGCCGGCCGACGAATGGGTCGTTGCCGTGCCGATCGTAGGTGCGGATGTAGGCGCGCCAGACCGCCTCGAAGCCGGGTGGCTCGGGCCAGAGCCGCAGAAGGTCGTGGTCATCGTCCTCCAGGACGATCCGCCCTCCGGGGCGGGCGGCGCGCACCATGGCGCGCACGGCGGAGAGCGGGTCGGGGAGATGCTCGAGGAGGAACCGGGCATGCACCAGGTCGAAGGTCGCCCACTCCGAGTCGCGCAGCGGCGGGGCGGCGGCGTCGCCCTGCCGGATCTCGATCAGCGACTCAACGCCTTCGGCGCGCGCCTGCCGGAGGGCCTCGGTGATCTGCTCTGGAGCGCGCTCGATGCCGACGACCCGCGCCCCGGTCCCCGCGGCGCGCGCCATGCCGCGCGTGAGCTGCGCGAGGCCGCAGCCGAGATCGAGGATCGCCTCGCCCCCCTTCAGATCGAGCTCGTGCAGCGCGCCGTCGTTGAGCAGGCGGTTCATGCGCGCCAGCCGCTGCTGCTCGGGAGGGTCGGTGCCGTGAACGTAGTGCGACGATCCGCGGACCATGGGCGATTATAGCTCCGGCCGCGCCCCGCTCTGGTATCGTCACACATGTCCGATCGAAGCGTCATCGTCTGGTTCCGCCAGGATCTGCGGCTGGCGGACAACCCGGCCCTCGAGGCCGCGGCGGTGCGCGAACCTCCAACAACACGCTCGTCGGGCACTTTCACTTGGACTGTGACACTCTCGTCGGAGGCACGCGATGAAGCCCGTGAGGAGGCTGCCGATGCGCCGTTCATGGAGGCAATTCTGCCCGACCCTGATGCTCGCCGCCGCCGTGGCCATCTCCGGTGCGGCGGCGGGCGACCCAGAAGGCTCGAAGAAGAGCTCGGTCCCCGGGTCGGAAGAGCGCGCGGTGATCGAGAAGGTGGTCGCGGATTACATCGGCCTCTACACCCGAGCGACCCTCGATCGCTGGAAAGAGCTTTTCCATCCGGCGCTGACCGTCGTCTCGCCGGGCGACGATGGAACGATTCGGGTCCGCGCTCTCGACCCCTTCTTCAAGGCCCAGAAGGACCGCTTCGACACGGGACGCCCGGTGTCCGAGCGGCTGGAGAATATCCGGATCGATGCTGGATGGAGGATCGCCCGGGTCAGCGCAGACTTCGTCTTCACGAACGATGAAATCTCCAGCCGAGGCACGCTCGGCCTGCACCTCGCCCGCGCGAACGACGGCTGGAAGATCGTCGCGATCCTGTTCTCGTACAACCCGGTCTGACTAGGCCTTGCGCGTCAGGTGGAAGACCTCGGTCGTCTGCTTGGATCCATCGAGTTGGTAGGTCCAGGTCTCGGCGAAGTGATCCGCGTCGGTGAAGTCGAAGACCAGCTTGACCATGTGCGGGTCGGACGGCTTCGCCAGGTTCGTCGCGTCGACGTACGAGAAGGCCAGGCTCTTGCCGTCGCTCCGGGTCTTCGCGGCGCGCATCCGCGGCTGGTTCCCGACCGCGCAGTAATGGGTCATCATCAGGCGGTCGCCGTCTTTGTGGTACATCGTCACCATGGCGTGGTCCTCGCCCGGATCGATCTGCTCCATCACGACCGAGCCGCCCGAGGTCAGGGAGTAGACGACATGCACCGGCTTGTCGTCCTTGTTCGTCCCTTCCCACTCCCCGACCAGCCCCTTCAGGCGATCGAAACCGCCGGTCTGTTTCTCCGGAGCCGAGGCGGCCGCGACGACGGCGGCGACCAGGAAGGCCAGGATGCCGAGATAGGAGATCAGGCTGCGCTTCATCGCGTGGTTCCTCCTCATGAGCAGGGTTTGTCGGCCAGAGTGTCGATCCCTTCCGATCCGCTCGTCAAGTCCCCGTATCGCGCCCGTGGTCCGGCCCTTTCTAGTTATTGAGGAACGGGAAGCCGGCGGTCAGAAAGATCATCCCCGCCCCGTCGTCGTTGCGCGCCGCTCCGAGCGCGATCGGGCCGAGCAGCCGCGTGTGGGCGATCAGGCTGACGCCGTAGCCGACGTTGTTGTCCGCTCCGCCGAGATCGCCGCGCCGCAGGGCGGTGCGGACGACGTTTGCGCCGGTCTCGAGGTAAACGCGGGCGGCGCCCAGGTCGAAGAGCCGCAGCCGCCAGGTGGCGCCGAAGCGGGCGTACTGCGGCGCCGCGGCGCCATATGGCAGGAAGCCATAGAGATCGCGGTAGCCGCCGGGGTTGAACCAGAAGGGGCGGCGCAGCGCATCCTCCGAGAGGCCGACCCCCAGAAGCAGCGAGACGGTCTGGCCGTTGTGCTCGCCGAGCGACAGGGCGCTGTCGGCCTTGAGCTCCGCCTTCCATAGCGCATCGCCGGAGAAGGAGTCCTCGGCCAGGATGGTGACCGAGCTTCCGCGGGTCGGGAAGAGCAGCCGATCGTGACGATCGAGCCCGATCCGGAGGAACCCCGAGGTGCGGCCGATGGTCTCGGCCGGCAGGGAGGGGGTGTCCTCGAGACGATCGCGCTCGTGGAACAGACCAAGCTGGGCGACGGCGCCCCAGCGCAGCCGGCCGATGAGCGAGGCCCAGAGTCGATCCCCCCGGTATTTCTCGGTCTGGTCCAGCAGATGCTGATTGCGATCGACCAGAGGGTAGGCGTTGTCGTAGTGATCGAACCCGACCTCCGAGCCGAGGTTCTGCGAGCTGATCCCGTACTCGGTGCGGTAGCGGGCGCGCACGAGGGTCGTCTCGAGCGCGCCGAGCAGGGTCAGATCGACGAAGTCGCCTCGCCCGGTGATGTTCGCCTTGGCGATGCGCAGATAGCCGGCCCAGCTCAGTTCGCCCCGGTAGGCTCCGCCGAACGAGCCCTCCCAGTAGTCGTCGCCGCGCACCAGAACGTGCAGCTCGATCCGCCCGTCGGCCATCCGGCGTGCCTTCAGGGTCCACTCGAAGATGGCGCCGCGCGCCACCATCTCATCGAGCCGGTCGGCCAGGCGATCGAAGTTGAAGCTCTTTCCCTTCAGGTCGGCCAGGAAGCGCTCCGTCAGCTCGAGGCGGGTCTCACCCTGCGTCTCGGTGACGACCCGCCCGATCTCCATCTCCTCCGTCAGGAGCTCCGGCGGGGCGGGCGTCGGGGCGTCCGAGGGAGTGGCGGCCTCCTCGAAGATGAAGCGCAGCAGCCGTCCGCCCGGAGCGCCGAGCCATTCGACGCGGCCTGAGGCGAACGGCCCGAGGTTGAGGGCCCGGGCCAGCTCCGCCTCGACGCGGAAGCGGCTGACCGTTCCGGCCGCGCCCCCCAGGCGGCGGGCGAGCGTCGCGGGATCGATCCAGGCGGTGCCGCGCACCTCGATGGCGGCGTAATCGATCGGCGCGCGGTGGCGGGAGCGCGCCTCGAGGATCTTCCAGAGCGCCTCGCGCTGCTGCTCGTATGCGGCGCGTCCCGCCTGCACCAGCTCATCGAGATGTCCGGTGAAATCGGCCGACGAGAACGGCGCCACCACCGGCGTGACGACGACGTCGGCCAGCGCCAGGGACTCGCGCGTGGTCGCATCCATCATCAGGGTGAGCGACCGGTTCACGAGAGCGAGGGCTCCGTGCACTTTCTTCGCCGGGTCGAGCGTCTCGGTCACGTCGACCGCCAGCACGGCGTCGGCGCCGAACGACCTCGCCGCCCGCACCGGCACGTTCTCCACCAGCCCGCCATCGACCAGGAGCTGGTCGCCGACCGGCACCGGACGGAAGACCCCGGGGATGGCGAACGAGCCGCGCACGTAGGAGACCAGGTCTCCGGACGACGGGATGACCGCCTTGCCCCCCTGGATGTCGGTCGCCACCGGGCGGTAGCGCAGCCGCAGCCGGTCGAAGTCGCCGTCCGAGTCGAGCTGTCCCTTGAGGAAGTAGCGATAGAGCTCGCGCTCGAGCAGGCGGCCTTCGAGGAGAGCTCCTACCTGAAGTTGGCGCCCGCGCCGCAGCCGGATGTCGATCAGGGCGCTGGTTTGGCGGATGTCTTCGCTGTTGGAGAGGACGCGATTGCGCAGATCGAGCCCGAAGACGATCGACTCCCAGTCGCGTCCCTTCAGGATCTGCACCACGTCGGGCGGTGAGTAGCCGACCGCGATGAAGGCGCCGAGCAGCGCCCCGATCGACGTGCCGGCGATGGCGTCCGGCTCGACGCCGTCCTCTTCGAGGCCTTCCAGGACTCCGAGGTGGGCCAGGCCGCGCGCCGCGCCGCCGGAAAGGGCCAGCGCAAGGGTCGGCCGCCCGGGGGCGCGCCAGCGCGCCATCGGCCGGAACGGTCCCACCTCCGGGACCGGTAGGGCGGTGATCGTGTCGAGCAGAGGCCCGCCGTCGGAAACGGCTCCGCTCGCGGGGGGAATCGGCTCCGCGGCGAGGCTCGCCGCGACCAGGGTCAGAATGGCCGTCGCTCGGGAGACGCAGCGGATGATCAAAGAAGACCGTTCAGTGCGCCCGCGGACCGGTCCGGGCGCCCGCCAGCTGCAGTCGTTTCGCCAGGGCGTCGTGCTCCCGGCGCATCGCTTCCGGCAGACGGGAGCCGAACGAGGCGAAGAACTCATCCTGGCTGGCGAGAGCGCTCAGCCAGCCGTCGCGATCGATCGCCAGCAACCGCTGCAGCGCTTCCGGAGCGAGATCGAGACCGTCGACATCGAGCGCTCCGGGAGTCGGGAGCATGCCGATCGGCGTCTCGACCGCTTCGCCCCGGCCCGCGCAGCGCTCGAGCACCCAGCGCAGGACCCGGAGGTTCTCCCCGAAGCCGGGCCACAGGAAGCGGCCATCGTCGCCTCTCTGGAACCAATTGAGCCGGAAGATCCGCGGCGGGTTCTTGAGGGAAGCGCCGATGTCGAGCCAGTGGCGGAAGTAGTCGGCCATGTTGTAGCCGCAGAAGGGGAGCATGGCGAACGGATCGCGGCGCACCACGCCGACCGCGCCGGTGGCCGCCGCGGTGGTCTCGGAGGCCATGGTGGCGCCGAGGTAGGTGCCGTGCTGCCAGCCGAACGATTCGTAGACCAGCGGCACCACGGAGGCGCGCCGCGCGCCGAAGAGGATGGCGCTGATCGGCACTCCCAACGGGTCGTTCCAGGCATCGGTGAAGGTCGGGCTCTGACGGATGGAGACGGTGAAGCGACTGTTCGGGTGGGCCGCCGGCTCGCGGCTGGCGGGAGTCCAGGGGCGTCCCTGCCAGTCGATGCAGGAGGCGGGCGGCTCCTCCAGGCCTTCCCACCAGACCGTGCCGTCCGGCTTGAGAGCGACGTTGGTGAAGATGGTGTCCTTCCGCACCATCGCCAGGGCGTTCGGGTTGCTGCGCGCGCTCGTCCCGGGAGCGACCCCGAAGAAGCCGGCCTCCGGGTTGACGGCGTAGAGGCGCCCGTCCTCGCCGGGGCGCAGCCAGGCGATGTCGTCGCCGACGGTCCAGACGCGATATCCCTTGAAGCGGGACGGCGGCACCAGCATCGCCAGGTTGGTCTTGCCACAGGCGCTCGGGAAGGCGGCCGCGATGTAGGTGACCTTGCCCTCGGGATCCTCGATGCCGACGATGAGCATGTGCTCGGCGAGCCAACCTTCCTTGCGGCCGAGGGCGCTCGCCAGGCGCAGCGCCAGGCACTTCTTCGACAACAGCGCGTTGCCGCCGTAACCCGAGCCGACGCTCCAGATCGTATTGTCCTGTGGGAAGTGGCAGATGAAGCGGCGATTGACGTCGAGGTCGGCCTTGGAATGAAACCCGCGGGTGAAATCGTCCGAGCCTCCGAGCTCGTCGAGCGCCACCTTTCCCATCCGGGTCATGATCCGCATGTTCAGGACGACGTAGAGGCTGTCGGTGATCTCGACGCCGACCTTGCGGAACCGCGACCCCGGCGGACCCATGAGAAACGGAACGACATACATCGTCCGGCCGCGCATGGCGCCTTCCAGGATCGACCCGAGCCGCTCGTAGGCCTCCCGGGGCGCCATCCAATTGTTGGTGGGGCCGGCGTCGTCACGATCGGGAGAACAGATGAAGGTCAGCTTCTCGGTGCGGGCGACGTCGTTCGCGGTGCTGCGGTGCAGGGTGCCGCCGGGGAGGGCGCGCGGGTCGAGCGCGACAAGCTCGCCGGTCGCGAGCGCCTCGCGGGTCAGGCGCGCGCGTTCTTCCTCGGAACCGTCGCAAACGAGGACCCGGTCGGGTCGAGCGAGCCTGGCGCACTCGTCGATCCACTGCTCGAGCGTTCTGTTGGCCGACATTTCAGCCATTGTATCAGACGAGCCACAAATACTCAGTCGCGAAAAAGAGGAGAAAGCCGGCCGCCGCTGCCAGGGTGGCGAGGGCGACGCTCGTCCGGTCCGCCGACCCCCGCCAGCCGAGGCGCAGCGCTTCCGCGAAGGTCACGGCCTGGACGAGCGGCGCAAGGATCGGCACGAAAAACAGCCCGACCGACAGGACGGCCAGGATAAGGAGGCGGCGGCGCGGGGAGCGGATCATCTGTGTTGCGGCATATGGTAGAGGCCCAGATTCATCATATTGATCACCAGGTTGACACCGATGTAGCGCAGCGGCTCCGGGGGCATGTCGATCGTCTTGCGCAGGAGCCAGGCCGGAGGTTGTTCCCCTTCCAAGAACGCGGCCAGGAAGGAGCCCATCTTGGTCCCCATGGCGATGCCGTGGCCGCTATAGGCGCCGCCGTAATAAATGTTCCCTTCCCCCTGCCCGAGCCTGCCCCCGAGTCTCCCGATGACCGGCTCCTGATCGGAGGTCGCTCCCATCGGTCCGGTCCAGGCATGCTCGAAGCGATACGGCGCCAGGATGGGGAAGGTGCGGGCCATGAAGCGATGCAGCGCCGTGAACAGCCACTTCTCTCCCGAGTGATAGAGGCCATCGCTGTAAAAATACTTCGCGCCGGCGCCGACCAGCACCCGCCCGCCGGGAACCTTGCGCCCCCACATGTACATTTCGGGCGAGGTATGCACCAGGATGCTGTCGGGGATGTCGCGCAGGGTCGCCTCCGGCAGCGGCGGCGTGACCGCGGCGCCGGTGTGCACCGGGAAGATCCGCTCCGGGGCGATGCCGAGGCGGGGTGTGTAGCCGTTCGTCGCCACGACCAGTCGCGGCGCCTGCAGCGAGAAGCCGTCGCCGACCAGCTCCACGACGGGCCCGCGGCGGATCGCCGTGACCCGGGAACCCTCGAAGACCCGCGCGCCGAGCCGCTCGATCGCCCCCTTGAGGCCGACGGCGTAGCGATAGGGGTCGAGCTGCGTCGCCGGCTCCTTCTCGAGGTCGCAGGCGATGGCGTGGTTTTCGATGATCGCCATGACGTGGGCGACGTTGTCGTCCGTCCCCTGTGGCGTCCCCATCTCGGTGCCATCGCCGAGGACGCCCCCGCTTCGGCCGGTCGCTCCGTAGCCGACGTACTCCGCCTCGAGGAGCGCGACCTTGAGGCCGGGATGACGGGTCAGGAGGTGCAGCGCCGTTGACAGGCCGGTGACCCCGCCCCCCACGATGGCGACATCCGCCGCCGCCGTCCCGCGCAGCGGAGCATTGACGGCGGCGCGTCCGCGCGACACCCAGAACGAGCGGTTCGGCGTCCAGCGGTCGTCCTTCAGGTAAAGATGGGTCCCGCCCAGCCAGGCGGCGCCAGCGCCCAGGGCGGCGGTCGTCTTGAAAAACGTTCGGCGCGTCTGGTCCATTGGCGGAGTCTAGGAGTCTGTCCCGAAAATCACAATACCCACGTTGGGTGGGGGCGCCGTGGCCTGAG
>JBGPLZ010000003.1:0-60849 GCA_041486695.1 Acidobacteriota bacterium
CCGCCGGTGTCGCTGACGTACGTGAACCCGGCTGCCAGCAGGTCGGTGACGGTCACCCCGGTCGCCCCGCTCGGCCCGGCGTTCGACACGGTGAGGGTGAAGGTCACGTTGGTCCCGACGTTCGGGGTCAGGCTGCTGGCGCTCTTGGTCAGCGACAGATCCGCCACCGCCACCGGCGTGAGGGTCACCGACGCCTGGTCGTCCTCGCCATTGCCGACGCCGTTGTTGGGAGTGGAGTCGGGGTCGGACTGGTTGGAGGCGCTCACCTGGGCGCTGTTGGTGTAGGTGCCCGAGGCCTTGACCGTGGCGGTGATCGTCAGGGAAGCGGACCCAGCCGCAGCGACGCTACCGACGGTCAAGACTCCCGTCCCCGAGTTGTAGCTGCCGCCGCCGGTATCACTCACGTAGGTGAAGCCGGAGGGCAGGAGGTCACTGACCGAGACTCCGGTGGCACCATTGGGGCCGGCGTTGCTGACGGTCAGCGTGAAGGTGACGTTGCTGCCGACGTTGGGAGTCGGGTTGTTGACCGTCTTGGTCAGGGACAGGTCAGCCGTGGGGTTCGAGACAGTGACGTTTCCGGAGAACTCCGACGTGTTGCCATAAGTGCCACCGCCGAGGTCGACCGTGGCGGTCGCCGAGACGACGTATCCGTTGGTAACGCTCACTCCGGCCAACGTGGTGTTGAAGGCGGCGTTGCCACCGCCATCGGTCGTGACCGTGGCGCTGCCGAGGTAGGTCTGACCTTCGCCGTTCCCCGATGGGTCGCCAGTCGGCGAGGAAAAGAACTCAATCCGGAACGTGGTGCCTGCCGTGCTGTTGAGCGATCCGGCGATCGTCGTGTTGCCGCCGGACACGGTTGCGCTCGTGAGCACGGGAAAGTTCTGAAGACCATTCGCACCGTTGTCCCCGTCGCCGGCGTCGTTGGCGGTCACACCGCCAGTGCCGAGGTCGATACCGAGGCTTCCATTCGAGAATATCGAATTGCCCAGGATGGAGTTTCCGGTGGTGCTGTTCTGGACCACCTCAATTCCGGTTGCGTTGAACGCGATCACATTGGCCTGCCCCGCCGTGAGACCGCCGATGAGGGTGCCGTTGGCGCCAAATCCGACACTGATTCCAACGATCGTGTTGCCCAGCGGGATGGTCCCTGTCACATCGGTGCCGACCTTGTTCCCTTGGATGACGTTGCCGTCGGCGGCTGCATCGTCAATGATGATTCCAATTTTGTTCGCCGCTATCAGGTTGTTCACAATGACGTTGTTGGCGGCGTCAAAGGAAAGTTCAATGCCGTAGAACTTGTTCCCTTGAGCGATCGTCCCGCTGGGATCGGTGCCCAGAAAGTTGTTCTCAATGCGGTGCCCGCTCGATTTATAGATCTGTATTGCAATATTCCCATAACGGTTGATGGCCAGGCCGCGGATAGTACTTCCGTCGCTACCGATGAACAGCCTGAGGCAGTTTTTATTATTCCCCGCATTGGTGCCATCGAGCTCAATGAGAGGCGTCCCCGCATAGCCTGGCTGGGAAGTGGCGTCGATGACGACCGGATCGGTGATGTCAGGCAGCACCGAGGTGGGGCTGATGGTGTGTACACCCGCACCCGGGATGTTGAACGTGATGGTGTCGAGGCCTGTCAGGGCGTTCGCTTCGTCGATGGCGGCGCGCAGGGTGCAGGCGCCTCCTGCGGTCGCGCAGATCCCGTCCCCCGGCGAAGCGTCCGGCGCGTCGGCGGTGGAGTTGACGGTGAAGGTCGCGGCGAGAGAGGGCGCGGACGCCGCGATCCCCACCACGCAGCCGAGGAGGATGGCCAGAAAGCGTCCGACCGGAGGGCGAAGCACCCGGGCGACGAAGTCGCTCCTCGGAGAGGGTCGAGAGGGGTGATGGACCGCGATCGGTCTCATAAGGCTCCGCGCGCGGATCGAGGGTTCGGCCCTCATCCCTCCGAGGCTCGGGCGGGGGCCTCGTGGCTCGTCCCGAGGACCTTCTGGACTGCATCGCGGAGGTCGACGACCCCGCATGGCTTGACAAGGACCAGGGCGATCCCCGCCCTGCGTACCTCTTGCGACGACTGCTCGACCCCCCAGCCGCTCAGCAGAATCACCGGCACCGCCGAATTGATCCGCTTCACATTGGTCGCCACTTGATACCCGGACATGCCACCCATGCTCAGGTCGGTGATCACCAGGTCGAACCGGCTCTTCTCTAACAGGACAATGGCCTCTTCGCCGCTCGCGGCGGCGACGACCTCGTGCCCTACCAGGGTGAGCGCCTCCTGGTAGACCGAGCGGACGGGGTCCTCGTCATCCACCAGCAGAATGCGGACGCTCCTGGCTTCACCGGTTGTCACCGGTTCCGGGCTAGCGGGCTCGTCCGGGCTCGCGACATGAGGAGGCAGGCTGATCCGGAAGGTCGTTCCGGAACCGGGCTTGCTGCGGACGGTGATGTTCCCCTTGTGGCGGGTGATGATGCCGTAGATGATGCTCGTTCCCAGGCCCTGTCCCGACTCCTTGGTGGTGAAGAACGGCTCGAACAGGCGCCGCTGGGTCTCCTCGTCCATTCCCATACCCTCGTCGGACACTTCGAGAACCACGGATCCCTCGTGTTCGTGGGTCTTGAAGCTGATGCGGCCGCCCTTGGGCATGGCCTCGACGGCATTGAAGATGAGGTTCTCGACCACCTGCGTCAGCTCGAGGAGGTTCCCGGTGACCCGGGGAACCTCGGCGAGGTCGAGATGGACGCTGATGCCGAGTCCCCGTGCCTCCGCCTCCTGCTTCCATCGGGGCTTGGTGATTTCGATCGCGTCACGTACGGCGGCGTTCAGGTCGAGCGCGGCGCGCGGCTCATCCTTCCGGGTACGGGTATAGTCCTGGATGCGCTTGATGGCCTGCCCGCCCTGCCGTGCGGACTTGATGATCGTCTCGAGGTCCGAGAGCGCCTTCACCCGATCGAACGGATCTTCCACGAGCCTGGCGTGGACGAACTCGGCCCTCCCGAGGATGACGCTCAGGACATTGTTGAAATCGTGGGCCACCCCGGCCGCCATTTGACCGATGGCCTTGAGCCGCTCCGAGCGGACCAGCTGCGTCTGTGTGGCCTTCAGAGTTTCATAGGCTTTCTCGAGCTGGCCCGCACGCCTTGCCCCTTCGATGGCGACCGCGAGCTGGGTGCCCAGCGACGTCACGTGGGAGCTGTCAGCGTCGGTGAAGCCCTCTCCGTTGATCCGCTTGCCGGCCGCGAAGATGCCCAGCACCTTCCCGTCGGACTTGATCGGTGTGCAGAGCGCGATGGGGCCGGAGAGGAGGGCGTCGGCCGGGGGGAGCCCGGAGCCCTGTCCGCCGGCCTGGGCGTACTGTGTACCGTTCAGGACGAAGGGGATGCCCGTCCTGGCCACCGCTCCGCAGATCCCCACCCCGAGTCCGACTCTGGCGGCTGCAGGATTGCGTGTCCCTTCCGTCCTGCGGCAGGCGGATCGGAGCTCTCCCGCCTTGTCATCGAGGAGCAGAATGCAGGCGTCGTCGACGCCGAGCTCATCGGTCACCATGTCCATGAAGAAATCGAGGAGCTCCGTGTACGAGGAGACGTCGCCGTCGACAGACCCGCCGTCGGCGAGGGGGATGACGGTCGACAGCTCGTCGCTTCGCTCGTCCTGCTTCTGGAGCAGGGCGAGCCTCTTCTGGCCTAGGTTTCGCTTCTCGAGAGCGCGCTGCAGCGTCGTCCAGATCTCGTCGAGGTTCTCGAAAGGCTTCTGGAGGTAGCTGTACGCTCCTTCGCGGATCGCGCGCAGCGCCGTCTCGGCAGAAGCATGGCTGGTCATCATGACGACTTCGGTGTCGGGGGAGCGTTGCTTGATCTCCTTGAGCAGCTCGAGTCCGTTCCGACCCGGCAAGACGATGTCCAGCAGCGCTACGTCAGGTGCGAAATCGGCCAGCAGCGCAAGACCGTCTTCGGCGGTGGCCGCCTCCATCGCCTCGCAGCCGTTCCAGGCGATGACGTTGACGAGGATGTGCCGGATGGTTTCTTCGTCGTCGACGATGAGGATGCGTGGCTTGTCCATGCACACTCCTGGCGCTGCGCTTATGCCGAGGCAGAAGATCGTGTTCAGACAGGAGGATGTCAAGGAATCGACTTGATCCGGCATCCTGCGGGGAGGGAGGATACGAAATCGTAATTGGCGCTACCTGTCCCTGAGGAGTCCCCGGTGTCCATCCTCCGAGTCATCCTCCTGCTGCTTCGTGCCCTCTTCCGGGACCGCTCGCAGTTGGCTCTGGAAAATCTCGCCCTCCGTCAGCAGCTCGCCATCTTCCGCCACAAGGCGCTTCGGCCCAGGTTATGCCGTGCCGACCGGGCCTTCTGGGTGAGCCTGGCGCGGGTCTGGGATCGGTGGCGCTCGGCCCTCATTCTGGTCAAGCCGGAGATCGTCTTACGCTGGCATCGCCTGGGATTCCGGTACTTCTGGAGATGGAAGTCGAGGGGTCGGCCGTGCGTCAGTCCGGAACTGATTCGGCTGATCCGTCGGATGTCCCAGGAGAACCCGCTCTGGGGTGCCCCACGCATCTGTTCGGAACTCCTGCTTCTCGGCTACGAGATTGCCGAAGCAACCGTGGCCAAGTACATGCCCCGACGGGGAAGAAGGCATCCGTCACAGACGTGGCGCACCTTTCTTCGGAATCACTTCCGCACTACGGTAGCCTGCGATTTCTTCGTCGTCCCTACCGCCACCTTCCGCCTGCTCTTCTGTTTCGTGATCCTCTCCCATGACCGCAGGCGAATCCTCCACTTCAACGTCACCGCCCATCCCACCGCCGCATGGACCGCCCAGTAGATCGTCGAAGCCTTCCCAGCAGAAGGAACCGAGCTCCGATATCTGCTCCGTGATCGGGACTCCATCTACAGCGATTGCTTCCGTCATCGCCTGGCGGGGCTGGGCATCAAGGAGATCGTCAGCGCCCCTCAGTCGCCCCGGCAGAACCCCTACGCCGAGAGAGTCATCGGGTCGATCCGGCGCGAATGCCAGGACCACCTGATCGTCCTCGGCGAGAATCATCTCCGACAGATCCTCCGCGATTACGTCCGCTACTACAACGTGTCCCGGCCTCATCTTTCCCTGGAGAGGAATGCCCCTGCACCGCGTGGCATTGAGCCGCCGGCGCTCGGTGCCGTCATGGCTGTCCCCCAGGTCGGCGGCCTGCATCACCACTACACTCGCGCGGCCTGAACTCGCTCTTCACAATGACGGATGGTCGCGGTTCCCACGGCACGGGTGCGTCTGCTCTCGACCCGGTCGATCCCCAGCGGCGCGACTCCCGAGCCGATTCGGTTCGTTTCAACTCGGTCGGCCATGCGCTGTGTTGACGCGCGCGTTCGCTTCTGTCCCACTTGCGGTCCGGATGGACTTTTTAGTAGGGACACGGGTCCACCGTTTTGATGCTGCCCCTCTCTTCTAGAACCCCTCCGCCGCCAGATCGTCGGGGGTGATCCCGCCCTCGTGCAGGGCGCTGGCCAGGAGGGCGCCGGCGAATCCCCCGTCACGCAGGAAGCGCAGGTCATCGAGACTGGAGATTCCGCCGCCGGTGTACAAACGCAGGCCCGGCGCCGCCGCACGCAAGGCCAGCAGCCGCAGGCGGGGCAGGCCAGCCCCGGTGCCGACACGGTCGAGAAGGAGCAGGATGGCCGTATCGAAGCCCGCCCCGACCGCCCGGCGCAGGATCTCATCCTCCGGGATCGAGGCGACCTGAGGCGAGCGGCTTACGATGCCCGAGGGGCCGAGATCGAGTCCCAGGATCGGGTGGCTCCCGGCCCCCGGGCGGGGGCGCGAGGAGAGAGGTTCGATCGAGCACAGGGTCTCCGTCGCGATCACCGACGCTATCCGTCCGTCCCGCGCCGCGCCTGCGATCGTGCCGGGATCGGCGAACCCTCCGTCCACGAGGAAGCGGATCTGCGGAGCGGCGGCGAGGAGACGTTCGAGCGCGAGGTCGTTATCGCCACACCCTTCGATCCGATCGAGGTCGGCCACGTATATGGTCTCGGGCCGGAGGGCCGCCTGGTAGCGCTGCAGGAGATCGACGGGATCGGAGAGATCGGCCGAAGCGGCCGACCCGAGCCGGCTCTGCACGGGTGAATAACGCGTGCGTTCCCCCGCCGGCCCGCGAACCGCGCGTCCGGCACGTAGATCGATCACGGGTATAATCCGCACGCGGAGCCCTCCCCGGGGCAGTGTCGCCGGTGATTTCCGGAGCATTCTCCCATGAAGGTCGTGGTTCTCGAGCACTTCACCTCGGTCCCAACGTTACCGGGCGGCGCCGCGATCCGCGCCGAAGGGCGCGCCATGCGCGACGCCATCGTTGCTGACCTGATCGCGATCCCCGGCATCAGGGTGACCCTCGTGCAGTCCGACCCGCGATCGGCGGCCGCCTCCGGCCGCGTGCGCACCGTGGGGGTCGGGAGTGCGGGCCGGGTCGCCCGGACGCGCGAGCATCGCTTCCGCGCGGCCCTGCGCGGCGCCGACGCCGCATTAGTGATCGCGCCGGAGGCCGGCGGTCTTTTGGAACGCCTCGCCCGCACCGTGGAGAGCGAAGGGCGTTCGCTTCTGGGACCCTCGGCGTCGTTCGTCCGGATCGCCGGTGACAAACTGGAGACCTTCCGGCGCCTGAGCGCCGCCGGCGTGAGGACGCCGGTCTCCGAGGCGATCCCGTTCGCCGCCGCGGCGTCGCGTCTCGCCCGGCGCCGCCGTCCCTTCGTCCTGAAGCCGCGCGACGGGTGCGGCGGCGAAGGGGTGATCCTGGTGCGTCCGGGAGACCGGCTCGAAGAAGCGATCCGGAAAGTCCGCCTGGCCACGCGGCGCCGGGAGCTGCTGGTGCAGCCGTTCGTGCCCGGCGCCGCGGCCAGCGTCGCGGTGATCGCGGGGGTCGGACGGTTGCTGTCTCTGGGTCTCAGCCGCCAGCGTCTCGGGCCTGGTCGCCGTCTCTCTTACCGTGGAGGCGAGACCCCCTGGCCGCACCCCGACGCGGCCGGCGCGATCGCGCTGGCCTGCCGGGCCGTCGAGGCGATCGACCCGAGCGGGAAGGGAGCACGCGGGTATGTGGGCATCGACCTGGTCATGGGCCCTTCCGGAGCGACCGTGATCGAGGTGAATCCCCGCCTGACCGCCTCGTATCTCGGTCTGCGGCGCGTGAGCCGGGTCAATCCGGCCCGTCTGATCCTCGACGCGGCGGCCGGCCGGGCGCTCCCGGCGCGCGTCACGATGACCGGTATCTGCCGCTTCCGAGCCGACGGACGGCTCGATCGACGTCGGCGCGCCCGTCGCAAGGCTCACAAGGGAGCATCGGGATGGAATTTCTTGGCTGGGACATCGGCGGCGTCCATCTGAAGCTGTCGTGCCTCACGCTGCACGGCGAACAGCGGACCCGCCTCGCGACGACCATCGTCCCGTTCGAGATCTGGAAGGACCCCGCCGTCCTTGCGCCGCGCCTGCGGGCGATGCGACGTGCGATTGCGGGAGAGGTCGCGGCGCAGGCTCTGACCATGACCGGCGAGCTGTCGGACATTTTCGCGAGCCGCGCCGAAGGAGTGCGTTCCATCCTCACCGCCTGCCGCGAGGCCCTGGGGCCAGGCCCCATTCGGGTGCTCGATCGCGAGGGCGGGTTCCTGGCACCGGACGAGGCGATGGAGCGGCCGGACGCCGTGGCTGCCGCCAACTGGATGGCGACCGCACTCCTCGTCGCGTGCCGCGCCGGCTCGGCCATCCTGATCGACACCGGCAGCACGACCACCGACATCATACCGATCGTCGCCTTCCGGCCCCGCCCCGCGGAATCGACCGACACCGGCCGCCTGATGTCGGGGGAGCTGGTCTACTCAGGCCTGCAGAGGACGCCGCCCTCGAGCTTCGCCCGGACGGTGCCGCTGCGCGGCGGCTGGTGCCGGATCGCTCCGGAGCATTTCGCCATCACCGCCGATGTCTATCGCCTCCTGGGTCGCATCGACGATGAGGCCTACACCGTCCCGACGCCGGACGGCCGGGGCAGGGGAGCGGCGGCCGCGGCCGCGCGCCTGGCGCGGCTGGTCTGCGCCGAGGCCTCCGACCTCGGTGACGAGGCGATCAGGAGGCTGGCGCGCCACCTCGCCGACCGTCAGGCCGAACAACTGGCGGAGGCGATCCACCAGGTCATCGGGCGTCACCCAGAGCCTGGGGGACTCGAGGCGATCGTCGCCGGCGCCGGGGCGTTCCTGGCCGCGGATGCGGCCGGACGTGCCGGGCTGCCGGCACGGGCGCTTCGTGATCTCTTCCCGCGGATCGAGGGCGGCGCGTGGGATACGGCCGCGCCGAGCGCCGCCCTGGCGCTGCTCCTGGCGGAGGCTGAAGGGGCGGTTGATCTGGGGCCGGGGTCATGAGGCCCCGATCCCGCTCCGCCGGCGCTCGACCGCGACCGACGAGGACGCCGCGCACTGATCGCCGCGGCCTGGACCTGGTGATCAAGGTGGGCGGAAGCCTCATGCGCAGCCGCGCCCTGCCTCGTATCCTGACGCGGATCGCCTGGCTAGCGCGGCGGCGGCGCCTGGTCATCGTGCCGGGCGGCGGCCGCTTCGCCGATCTGGTGCGCGCCGCGCAGGCGCGTTTCGGGCTCGACGATGATACCGCGCACAGAATGGCGCTGCGAGGGATGGATCAGTACGGACTGATCCTCGCGGCCCTCGCGCCGCGGGGCCGCGCGGTCGGCGATCTGAAAACGGCCCGGACCGCGGCCGCCGCGGGGCGCGTGCCGGTCCTGCTCGTCGCGTTCACGCTCGAGGAGGATGGTGAACTGGAGAGGAGCTTCCGCCTCGGTTCCGACGCGATCGCCGCCGCCGTCGCGCGACGCCTCGGGGCGCGCCATATCGTGATGCTAAAGAGCTGCGCTTGCCCGCGGGATCCGATCCGGCGCGGCGCGGTGCTGCGCGCTCTGGCGCGCCGCGGTGTAGTCGATCCGCTCTTCCCGGCTCTGGTCCCGAATGATTGCGAAGTACGGCTGATCAATGCGCGCTCTTCGGCCGCCTGGGAGCGCGAGCTGGCGCGTCCGGAAAGGGACCCGCTGCGCTGACCAGACGCAGCGCGGTGCGAAAATCGACCAGTCGCCGGGCGTCCAGCGACCCCCGGCGCCCGCCATGGCAGAGGGCGCCCCGGGCGCCGACAAAATCGGCGCCGATCCCGCGCAGCGCGCCGAGGTCGGCCGCCTGGAGCGATCCGGCGAGAGCGATGAACAGACCGCGTCGCCGGGTCTCCCGGGCCAGCGCCGCGAGCGCCGGCCGGTCGAGATGCTGCAGCAGGGACCGGCCGTCCTTGCGGGCCGTGTCGATGAGACACCCGTCGGCGCCCGCGCGCGCGGCCACCTCCGGCAGGAGCGCGGCCGGCAGAGACTCGAGAGGGGTCAGGTCGGCGAAGGCGGCGGCCACCACTCTGACGGACGGGTTCGCTTCGCGGGCGGCGACGATGAGCGGCCGCAGCCATGCTTCGGCTTCGATCGCGTCCTGCATGCCGAGCAACCCCACCTTGAGGATGTCGGCGCCGGAGCGAACCGCCTCGGCCGCGGCGCGCGGCAGGACCGGGCTGTCCGGCCGATCGCCGAGGGCGACGCTGACCGGCGGTCGCAGGCCGGTGAGCCGCTGCCACGCATCCCGGCGCGCCGCGACCGCGCGGACCGTCTCGAGACCGGCCGCCCCGAGGGCGCCGCGGCCCGGGTCCTTGACGTCCAGCACGTCGGCGCCGCACTCCAGGGCCGCCGCGGCCTCGGCGTCGTCGACCACCGTGACCAGCAGCGCCGGGGCTCGATCGGTCTCGCGGGGGGGCACGATTGACCTCCTTCCGGACGCTGTGCTAAGAATTGACCCGTTCCTGACAGCGAAGCGTGCTACAGCATGAAATCGGGGCCCTCGCCCGGTGCGATTGCGCCTCGGCTCGGGAGCGCCGTCTTGAACCCCCACTCTGACAGGAGGCTGCCGCATGAAAGAGATCATGGTTGGTGAATCGCTCGTCGGCGAGGGCAACGAGGTCGCCCATATCGATCTGCTGATCGGCCCGAAGAACGGCCCGGTCGGGGCCGCCTTCGCGACTGCGCTGGTGAGCCAGAACCAGGGTCACACCGCTCTCCTGGCCGTCCTGGCGCCGAACCTGCTTGCGAAGCCGGCGACGATGATGATGAACAAGGTGACCATCAAGGGGGCCAACCAGGCGGTTCAGATGTTCGGCCCGGCGCAGGCGGCGGTGGCCAAGGCGGTGGCCGACTCCGTAGCGGACAACATCATACCGCAGGGCGAGGCGGAGAACCTGGTGGTGATCGTCGGCGTGTTCATTCACTGGGACGCCAAGGACAACAAGAAGATCTACGACTACAACTACCGCGCCACCAAGGAGTCGATCGCCCGCGCGATGCGCGGCGAGCCGTCGGTCAAGGCGGTGATCGAGGGCAAGGACACGGCGAAGCACCCGTTCGCCTGAGGTCGGCTGCTTGGAGAGAAAGCGTCTCCTGTACCTGATCTCGTCGGATCCTCAGGTCAGTCCGTTCGACATCAACATGGCGTACGACGCCGGCTTCGACGCGGTGATCCCGTACGCTTCCGTGGCGGTGTCGGCGGTGACCGGTCTGGTGCAGGACGTGATGTTCTCGCGCGGGCCGAAGGGGGCGCGGGCCTCGGCCCTGTTCTTCTCCGGCTCCGATCTGACCAGGGCGGAAGAGATGCTGGCCGCGGCGCGCGTCGCCCTCTTCGATCCGTTCCGGATCGGGCTGATGGTCGATCCGCACGGCGGCTACACCACGGCCGCCGCGATCGCGGCGCGGGTCGCCGCTCTCGCCCGGGCGCACGGGCTCGGGGCGCACGGCACTCTGCGTGTTCTGGTGGCGGCGGGAACCGGCGGCGTCGGCAAGACGACCGCCGCGCTCCTGGCGCGCGATGGGGCGCCGGTCACACTCACCTCGCGCCGGGTCGACTCTGCGGAGGCCGCCGTCCGGGAGATCGCCCGGCTGTTCGCGGTCGAGGTGACGCCGCAGGGCGCCCCGGACGAGTCGGATCTGGGCCGCCTCGCGGGGGAGGCGGACATCATCATCGCCACCGGCGCGCCGGGCGTCCAGCTGCTGTCGCGGACTACGCTCCAGGCCCTGCGCGGACAAAAGATTCTGATCGATGTCAATGCGGTCCCGCCGGCGGGCATCGAGGGCCTGAAACCTCAGGACGACGGGGTCGAGCTGGCTCCGGGCCTCTTCGGTCTCGGGGCCCTGGCGATCGGGGGGCTCAAGTTCCAGGTCGAAGCGGCGCTCCTTCAGGATCTCCTGACGGCCGGGACGGCGCCGGTGATCGACCTCCGGGCCGCCCGCGCCAAGGCCGACGCGATCCTGGATTCGCGCTGAGCGCCGGGCCGGTGCGCAGGCGCGACGGCGCTCCGCCGCCGGCCGTCCCGCAGGGCAGGCTGCGAATCGTCGGGGTCAGCGTGCGCGCCCTCGCGGCCTCGGTGATGAGAAGCCGCGCCATATCGCGGCGTTTCCCCCAGGGATGCATCGCCCTCGATTATTTCGGAGACGCCGACCTGCTGGATCTCGGGGCGGCGCACCCGCTGCGGGCGCTGGCGCTCGGGCGGGATCTCTCCCTGCCACGATCGCTCGCGGCTCTGGCGCGCGCGGCGCTCGAGCTCCCGGCCGGCGCGACCATCTACGCGGGCGGTCTCGAGAACCGGCCGGAGCTCCTGCGACGGCTGGCGCGCTGTGGCCCGCTGCTTGGAAACGGCGCGGCGGAGGTCGCGGCGGTGCGTGACCCGGAGCGTTTCTTCGCCTTCCTCGCCGCCCGGGGCATTCCGCATGCGATGACCCGCGCCGGCGCCACGGTGGCGCCGCCGGGCGACTACCTCTGGAAGCCGGTCCGTTCGGGGGGTGGCGGCGGCATTCGTTTCGCGGCGGCGGGTGAGCGCCGGCCGAAGGCCCATTATCTCCAGGCCTTCATCGACGGGCCGGTCGGTTCGGCCATCGTCCTGGCCACGCCGTCGGGCGCGAGTCTGCTCGGGGTCAGCACGCAGATCGTCGGCTGGAGCGCGCTCGGGGGCCGGGACTTCCGCTACGGCGGGAATCTGCTGGCCGCCCCGAGCGATCTCCTGGACGGTCCCGGCGTCAGGACGCTGGCACGGGCGGCGGCGTCGATCGCCCGCGGCTTCGGCCTGCGCGGCCTGTGCGGCATCGATTTCGTCCTCGATCGCGGCGTGCCGAAAATCATCGAGGTGAACCCGCGCTTCACCGCCTCGATGGAGCTCTGCGAGGAGAGGAGCGGGCGCAATCTGTTCGATCTGCATCTGGCGGCATGCGAGGGGGAGCCACTCCCGGATGGCCCGCTGCGCGCCGCCCCCGGAGCGGCCCGCGTCCTGGCCAAGGGAATCGTCTACGCCGAGAGACCGATCGTCGCGCCCGATCCGGAGCGCCTGGCCGAGCTCGGCTGCCGTGATCGCCCGGTGCGCGGCGAGAGGATCGGCACGGGTCAGCCGATCTGCTCGATCGTGGTGGGGGGACGGTCCGCGACCCTCTGCCGGACGCTTCTGCTCGAGCGGGCCGCGGCGGTGAGGCGGCGGCTCCTCCGGCCGCAAACCATGGCCCCGGCCGGCTTTCGGGAGAACCGTCGATCATGGTAAGCTGCCGCTGAACCTCACACAGAGACGCGACGCGGGCATGGCGACGACCGGGACGGCACTGGTGACCGGAAGCACGCGCGGCATCGGTCGGGCGATCGCGCTGCGCCTCGCCCGGGACGGGCATCGTGTGGCGATCAACTACGCCCGCGATCGGCAGGCCGGGGAACGGACGCTCTCCGAGATGCGCGCCATCCGGGACGACGCGCTGCTCCTGCAGGCGGATGTGGAAACCGCGGACGGATGCGTCCGGCTGCTCCGGGAGGCGGTCGAGCGCCTCGGGCGCCTCGACATCCTGGTGAACAACGTCGGTCCGTTCCAGGAGCGGCCCCTGGCGGAGACCGACGACGACACCTGGCGCCGGATGGTCGACGGCAACCTCGGCAGCGCCTTCTGGTGCGCCCGCGAAGCGCTTCCGGCCATGCGCGCCGCCGGCCGCGGCTGCATCATCAACATCGGGGCCCTCAACGCCGAGGTCTCGCCCGGCATGACGCATGAGGCGCCGGCTTACTTCGTCGCCAAATCGGCGCTGGCCATGATGACCAAGTCGATGGCCCGCTCCGAGGGACCGAACCGGATCCGGGTCAACGCCGTGAGCCCCGGCTTCATCGAGACCGAGAGCTACGCCGGGTGGGATCCGGCCGAACAGGAGCGTTGGCGGTCGCAGATCCCGCTGGGGCGCTTCGGCCGCCCGGATGAGGTTGCCGAGGCGGTCGCGTTCCTGGTGTCGGAGAAGGCGGCCTACATCTCGGGGACCGTGCTGCACGTCCACGGTGGGTTGTGGATCTGACTCCGCGACCGCGCTATGCCTTCGTGACCGGGCAGCTGGCGAGCGCCGGGTTGACGGCGACGCTCGGGGATCTGTCGGAGCGCTTCTCCTGGAGCGTTGAGACGCTGCGCATCAAGGTGGCCTCCCTGATGACGACCGACTACGTGAAGACGACCCTGAAGCCGCCGGCCTGCGATGCCGTTTTCCTGCCGGGTCTCAGCCAGGCCGACACCGCGGCCCTGGAGCGCGCTTTCGGCGTGCCCTTTCGGAAGGGTCCCGCGGATCTTCGCGATCTTCCCGCGTTCTTTGGCGAGCCGGCGGAGGGGTACCGGCCGGACGGCCCGCATGACCTGACCATTCTCGCCGAGATCAACGACGTGCACCGCCTGGACGATGCGGCGATCCTGTCGGCGGCGGAGCGCTACCGGGCCTCGGGCGCCGACGTCATCGATCTCGGCTGCTCTCCCGAGCACCCGATGCGCGACCTGGGACGCGTGGTGCGCCTTTTGAGGACGCGGGGCTTCCGGGTCAGCGCCGACACCTTCGACGAGCGCGAGGCGCTGTCGGCCGACGAGGCCGGCGCGGAGTTCCTCCTGAGCCTGAACGGGGAGAACATCGGCCTCGCCGCCCGGCTGCAGAGCGCCGTGCCGGTGGTGATCCCCGATCACGGAGCGGGGCTCCCGTCCCTGCTGCGCAATGTCGAGGAGGCGCGCTCGCGCGGCGTCCGCCGGCTGATCGTCGATGCGGTTCTCGACCCGATCCACTTCGGCTTCGCCGCCTCGATCAGGCGCTACGCCGAGACTCGCGAAGCGCTTCCCGAGGCGGAGATCCTGATGGGCGTCGGCAATCTGACCGAGCTGACCGAGGCCGATTCGACCGGGGTGAACGCGGTTCTCGCGGGGCTCATGAGCGAGCTCGGTGTCCGCTTCGCCTTGACCACGGAGGTGATCCCCTGGGCGCGCGGCGCGGTGCGCGAGCTCGACTGCGGCCGCCGCATGATGCACTATGCCAGGAAGCGCGGGCTTTCCCCCAAGGGCTTCGACGCGCGCCTGGTGACCACGCGCGACCCGCGTCCGACGCGGCCCAGCGAGGCCGATCTCAGGGTGATGCACGAGCGGCTCACCGACCGGAACTTCCGCATCGACACCGACGGCGAGTCGGTCTTCGTGTTCAACTCCGAGCGCTTCGTCAAGGGCACCGACATCCAGGCGATCTTCCCGAAGCTGGGCGTGTCGGACGACGCCTCGCACGCCTTCTACCTGGGGCGCGAGCTGATGAAGGCCGACCTGGCGCGCCGCCTGGGCAAGAAGTACATCCAGGGAGAGCCGCTGCAATGGGGCTACCTGACCTACCTGGAGGAGGCGGGCGATCATGGGCGCCGGCGCCCGGCCGGGAAGGCCCGCCGATGAGCCCGATGCGGGACGACCGCCTGTCGCTGCGCGCCATTCTCTGCCGCGTGCACATCGGTGTGACCGAGGAGGAGCGCCGCGAGCGCCAGAAGATCGAGGTCGATCTCGATCTGCGTCTCGACCTGGCTCCGGCGGTGCGCACGGGCGATCTCCGCGCCACCATCGACTATCGTGAGGTGTGCGACGCGGTGCGCGGCTTCCTGCAGAGCGGCACCTTCCGCCTGGTCGAGACGGCGGCCGGGGGCGTGGCCGATCTTGTGCTGCAGCGCTTCGCAGCCCGCCGGGTGACGGTCCGGCTGCGCAAGTTCGTCCTGCCGGACGTCGGCCACGTCGAAGTGGAGCTGGAGCGCGCCCGGGAGGAAGGGCCCCGGTGATCCTCGAAACGATCGTGTCGACGATGGATGCCCTGGGGCGGGCGAATTTCGCGCCGATGGGGATCCGGCTCGAAGGGGAGAGGGTGCTGCTGCGGCCGTTCCGCGACGCCCAAACCTGGAAGAATCTCCAGGAGGTCCCGGAGGGGGTGGTGAATTTCACTGACAACGTGCTGCTGTTCGCCCGCTGCGCCGTCGGCACGTTCGTGCCGCCGCATCGTGAGGCGGCCAGGGTCCGTGGCGCGGTGCTCGAAGATGTCTGCTCGTGGAAAGAGTTCCGGGTCGTCGAACGCTACCTGGAGGAGGAGCGCGGCCGGTTCTGGGCACAGGTTGTGACGGAGGGGCGGGCGCGCGAGTTCCTGGGGTTCAACCGGGGGAAGCACGCCGTCATCGAAGCGACCATCGCGGCCACCCGGGTCCACCTGCTCGGGCGCGGGCCGGTCCTGGAGGAGATCGCCCGGCTGCGGCCGCTGGTCGACAAGACCGGCGGCCCCGAGGAACAGGAAGCCTTCGCGTTCCTGGAGAGCCGGATCAACGGAGGGGACCATGTCGGTTGAGGTGACCGCCCACGCCCGGCTGCATTTCGGTTTTCTCGACCTGGCCGCCGATGAAGCACGGCGCTTCGGCGGGATCGGTCTGGCGATCGACCGGCCGCGCGTGCGGCTCCTTCTGGAGGCCGGGCGCGGAGTGAGGGTCGAGGGACCACAGGCGGAGCGGGTCGAGCGTCTGATCGAGCGCTTCTACCGGACCACGGGGATCAAGCGGGGAGTCCGGGTCCGGGTCATGGAGGCGATCCCGGAACATGTCGGGCTCGGCTCCGGCACCCAGACTTCCCTGGCGCTGGCCAGCGGGCTGGCCCGCCTGCACGAGTTCGAGGCCTCGCCCGAGAAACTTTGCCTGGTCATGGGCCGGGCGCAGCGTTCGGGGATCGGCTTTCATGCCTTCCTGAGCGGCGGGTTCATCGTCGAAGGAGGGCATGCGCGCGGCGCTGCGGGGCCGTCCCGCCCGCCGCTCCTGATGCGGCACGCTTTCCCCGCCGACTGGCGCATCCTCGTCGTCATCCCCCGGCTCCTGCCGGCGGTCAGCGGCCCCGACGAGGAGGAGGCCTTCCGCCGGCTGCCTCCTCCACCGGGAGATGCCTCCCTGCGGATGAGCCGCATCGTACTGATGCAGTTGCTGCCGGCGCTCGTCGAGCGCAACCTGCCGGCCTTCGGCGCGGCACTCGCCGAGGCCCAGGAGATCGTCGGCGGCTGCTTCGCCGCGATCCAGGATGGTCCCTTCCACCCGGCGGCCGCGGCCGTCGCGCGTCGCCTCAAGCGGGCCGGCGCCTGCGGAGTCGGACAGAGCTCCTGGGGTCCGGCGCTCTACGCCTTCGCCGCCGACGCCGCCGAGGAAGAACGGCAAAGGACGATGGTGCGGGCGTGCCAGAGCGAGGCGCTCCTGTTCTCGACCCGCGGTCTCAACCGTGGCGCCTCGATTGCGGTGCGGAGGAACGCCGCGCGGGCGGTGCGCTCTCGAGCAGCAGAGCCATCAGCGCCGCGACCGTGAGGTCGGCCGTGGCGCCGGGGTTCTGCGGCGGCCGCGAGGCCCGCAGGCGCCGATCGAGCGCCGCGATTCTCCGGCGCCCGGACGCGGTGAGCACGCCCCCCGCCTGCAGCGCCGCGGCCGCCGCGCGCGACACCCGCTCCGCCGCCTCCGTCCCGTGCCGGCGCGCGATGAGCGTATCGGTCGCGCCTGCGAGGATCGACAGGTAGGTCTGGGAGATGGCGTGCGCGAGACTCAGGTGGCGGGCGCGAAGCCGCCGGAGCGTCGGGAGACCGACCGTGAAGGTGGTCCGGAAATCACTGGCATACTCGCGGGCGATGGCGTCCCGCCCGGCGGCCAGACGCATGCACTCAAGAAGGGTCCCGGTGGGGGTCCGCGCCACGTCCTGCGCCGGGACGCTCCCGAGCCCGCCGGCCCCGGCCAGCCGGATCGCCCGGTAGGCGAGGCGAGCATCCCGGACGTCGAGATCCCGCAGGACGCCCGCGAGCCGGCGGCGCAGCTCTCCGGCGCGGCGACCCCCGGCGGCGCGCGCCAGAGGCGCAAGCAGGAGAACGATGCCGAGGTTGGTGTTGGTCCGGACCACCCGCCGGGTTCTGCGGATGGCTTCGAGCACCAGCTCGCCGACCCGCCGGCGCCCGGCATCGCGGAAGGCGGGGCCGATGGCGGTGGCGCTCAGAACCAGGTCGCGGTAGGTCAGCCCTGGAAGGTCGCGGCCCCGGCTGACGTTGCCGGGCTTGGCCGCCGTCACGTCGAGCAGGCAGGCGATCTGCGCCGCCGCCGCCACGTGGTCCGCGCGGGCGTGGCCGCGACGCGACCGCCGGGGCGCGCGTCGGGGGGCCGTTTCTCAGCCGCGCGCCGCAGGCTCACGACGGCTCTCGATCTGCGCCGTGACCAGACGCGCGATCTCGAAGGCGATGTCGATCGGCGTCGTCTCTTGCAGCGCCGACCAGCCGGGGATGCCGTTCACCTCGATCACCAGGATGCGGCCGTCCTCCGCTTCCATGAGATCGACGCCGGCGTAATCGGCCCCGATGGCACGGCAGGCGCGCAGGGCCAGATCCTCCTCCTCCGGCCGCGGCCGGTGCGCCGCGGCGCGCGCTCCCGCGGCCACGTTGGTCTTCCAGCCGGCGCCGATCCGGCGCGCCGCGGCGACCAGGCGGCCGCCGACGACGAACAGCCGCAGATCGGAGCGGCCGTGCGGCACGAACTCCTGCAGGTAGAAGACGGCGCGCTGCAGCTCGAGGGTGCGGAAGGTGCGGTAGGCGAGGTCCTCGTCCGAGACGCGCAGGATGCCGCGCCCGCCGGAGCCGAGGAGCGGCTTGACCAGCACGTCGCCCATGGTCGCGAAGGCCGCCATCGCCTCCTCGAACCCCTCCGCGGCGACCGTGCGCGGCGTCGGCAGTCCCGCCTCGGCCAGCAGGCGCGACGTCCAGTGCTTGTCGATCGTCCGCTCCAGCGCCCGGGGCGGATTGATCACCGGAAGCCCGCCATCGAACAACAGATGCAATGCGTCCACCCGGAAGACGATCTGATCGAGAGAGCCCGGAGGGATGAGCCGTACCAGGAGCCCATCCAGCCCTTCCAGCTCGCACCCGGCGACGCGCACCGAACCCGCGGGGCGACCTCCGGCCCGCTCGACCAGACCCGTCAGCCGGCGCGCATCGAGTCGCAGGGCCTCGCAGCCGCAGCGGGCCAGCGCCGCCGACAGGGCGCGCAGATGCCAGCCATCCCCCGATGCCAGGATCCCGACCCGCGCCATCCCTTTCTCCTCGTGCTCTCCCGGACGCCCGCAGCGTCCCCGGGCAGGCCCTCAGGCGATCCCGAAGGAGCGCCGGAGCATCCCCTCGTCGACCGTCCCGGCGCTCGACACCCGGCCGGTGCGCTCGTTCAGGAAGGTGACTCGCGCCGGGCTGAACAGCAGCGGATCGATCTTGTAAAAGTCGCCATGTTCCAGGAATAACTCGTGAAACAGACGGCCATGGTGGCGTGATGAGGACGAGGGGACGCGGGGCAGGATCGCGTCGACGGCGCCGTCCTCCGCCCGGACCCATAGCGACACCGAGGCTCCGTAGAGGACGGCGTCGTTGGTCCGGCCGATCGCCTGCAGGGGATCGGGATGGCCGGGGGCGATGGGCGCATCGCCCGCTCCGGCGACGATCGTCTCGACATCGAAGCCGAGCTCCAGGAGCTTGTGCAGCGTCGTCTCGACGCTGCGCGCGGCGATCTGGGTCGCCCCGGCCAGGCTGGAGGTCGCCGCGGCGACGAGCGTCAAGGCTTCGGGCGGCACTCCGCAGCGCGCGGCGACCAGGTCGGCCACGTCCTCTCCGGGAAGCGTCGAGGTCTCGAGCAGCAGCACCGAGCGCGGCGCGCGCGAAGCGAGCGGCAGCTTCGCGAACAGCGGCTCGATCGCCGCCAGGGCCCGCGCCGGGCCCGAGCCCATGGCAAAGAAGGTCCCCGTCTTGACCTTCCAGCCGGCGTACTGCGAGCCGAGGCAGGCGAGCAGCGGCCGGTCGACCGCGACGCGCGCCTGGAGGATGGTCGCCGGGCCGAGCGGCCGGGTGTCCACGCTCACGCGTCCCAGCCCTCCCAGGCAGGCCTCGGCGAACAGACGCCCCGCTTCGACGGAGCCGGACGCGCGGACGCCGGCATCGATTAGCCGCGCGCCATTCCTGAGATGATGCACCTCGACGCCGAGGACCGCGCCGCGCGCCTCCATCTCGTCAGCGATGCGCACCGCATTGTCGTGGATGGCCGCCTCGCCGGTGCTCATGCGCCCTCCTCCGGGATCAGGATTTCGCCCTGTCCGAGATCCGAGATGTCGCCGACGTGCCGGTGGTAGCGGGCGGTGCGCGCCCCGGGCGGCAGGGCGATCCCGGCCGCCTCGATCTGGCGGACATAGATCTCGAGGAATGAATACCGGCCGGCGCCGGCATCGAGAAAGACCGGCAGCGGCTGGGCGCCCCCGAGGGCGACGATGGTGCCGCGCCGCATCAACGCGCCCGCGCCCGCTCCGAGACGGCCGAGAACGAAGAGACTTCCCGCCAGCATGCCGCAGCCGGCGCCCGGCCCCGCATCCTTTCCGATGACGATGGTGCCGCGACGCATCCGCATCGCGGCCATCGAGGCGACGGAGCCCTCGACCACGATCGCCCCCCGGTTCATGCCGTGAGGCCGCCCCGGCAAGGGGGCCGCGAGCGCTTCGCCGGCATCGCCGCGGATCCGCAGCAGACCGCCCCGCATCCCTTCGCCGGCGCGCTCGCCGGCCGCGCCCTCGATGATCAACACGCCCCCGCTCATCCCGGAGCCGGCGCAGGGGCCGACCGTTCCGCGCAGCGTCATGCGGCCGCGCGTCATCTCGGCCCCCAGACGGGCGAGGCCCGAGAGATCCCCCTCCATCTCAATGGTCTCCCCGCCGTCCCCCGAGACCGTGAAGAGATCGCCGAGCGCCGGCCGGTCTCCGCCCGCCCGAAGCGGCCGCCGCTCCACCGCGCTTCGCGCCAGGCCCGCCAGCTGTTCCGGGAGCAGGCCCAGGGCGTCGATCGCGGCGCCGGCCGCCTCCGGGCGAAGCTTGAGCCGCAACGCACTGGTCATTGCAGGAGCGGGCGAAGCCGGACCAGATGCTTGCCGAGCTTGCCGCCATAGTTGCCGGCCGAGATCCGCAGCACCTCCGGCCCGCAGGCGGCGCGCACACCGACGGCGGTGGCGCGCTCCACGAGGGCGATCGTGAGACCGTCGATGACGATCTCGTAGACCCCGCCGGCCTCTTCCGGGAGCTCGGTCGCGACCGAGCGGCGCAGGGTGGGGCAGTAGGCGCTGTTGGTCGAGGCGATCATCTTCTTGTACTTCGAGCCGACCTTGCTGCCGCTGCGGACGATGCCTCCGGGGAAGGGCAGGATCACGCCGGGCACCGCCCGGATCGCCGCCACCGCCCGCTCGGCCGCGGCGAGGGCCGCGGCGGGCGTCGTTCCCAGGATCAGGAAATTGCCGCCCGCCACTCCCTTGCGAACCCCGACCCGATCCTCGACCAGGAACTCGCCGTCCATGACCGGGATGCGCCAGAAGCGGCGCCGCGAAGCGGCGCCCAGGTCGGCGAGCGACGGCTCGATCTGCTTGCCGATCTGGAAGCCATCGCCGAAGAAACGCAGCAGCGACCCGACTCGAACGCTCTCCTCCGAGGGCAGATCGTCGAAGCACGCGGAGGTGGCCGAGGTCATGACGCACTGGCCGACGCGGCGCACCAGCTGATCCTGAAGCGTCTCGGCGTTGCGGGCGAACAGGAGCACCCGCACTCCCGGACGGCCGTCCGGGGTCGCCTCCGGCACGGGCCCTTCGGCTCCCGCCTCGCAACCGCAGGCGATGACCGAGGTGGCGAAGCCGGTCATCACCTGGGCCGCGGTGGCGGCCCAGCGGGCGGAGTCGGCTGTGATCACCAGGCGGGACACCCGCAGGGTGAAGGCCTCCGCGAAGGTGTCCTCGATGAATGTTCCGTCGATCCGCATGATCGTCTCTCAGCTCGAGCGTGGCCGGGCGACGACCGGCTCGGGGTGGCGCAGCGCCTCCGCTTCGATCGCATAGTCGTCGAAGGGGACCGTATAGTACCGCTCGAAGTCGTCGCGCAGAGAGTTCTCGAACCTGGTTCTGGCCTGTCCCTCGAGCCGCGGGGGGACGACGTGCAGCGTCCGGCCCTCGGGCTCTTCCACGATCGCCCCCTCGCGGGCGACGATGACACCCTGCTTGAGGACGACGACGGGCCGGGCGAACATCGCCTCGAGATCGCTGCACCGCTCATAGAGCACGATGTCGGCGTCGGCTCCAGGACCCAGGTGACCCTTGTGGTCGAGACCGAGCGCCCGGGCCGGCCCGGCCCGCGTGAGGATGGCGATCTCATCGAGGCTGTACTCCCGCTGGAGCGCCGCAATCTCGGTGCGCTCTTTCAGCTTCGGGTGGGCGCGGTCGATCGCCTCCCGGCGGGCCTTCTTGTCCATGAGGAGCCGCAGCAGGCCCGGATAGGCGGTGAAGGCGCCGCCGTTCGGGTGATCGGTGGTCAGGAAGACGCGCCAGGGGTCTTCGACGCGCAACATGATTTCGAGGCCGATCGCCCACTGCACCGCGCTCAGCAGATCGTCCTCCCGGTAGCGGTGCGGGACGATGCCGCAGCCGGTCTCGACCTCCACGTCGAGGTTGAGCCATTTCCGGCCGGTGGCGCGGTGCAGGCGATGCTGGGCGGGAGCGTCGGCGCTGAGCGTGATGGCGTCACCGAAGACGACCTGGCCGACGTCCACGGTGGCGCGCGGGTGGGCGTTGACCCAGGCGGCCAGCTCCCCGGCCCGGCTACGGAGGCCCTGGGCGGTCCGTCCGCCGTAGGCGTGGAACTGCAGATGCGTGAAGTGCGCCGGCGTGTCGCGCAGCAGGTCCATGGTCCGGAGCGCGATGCTCGCGCTGCCGGGCTGACCCAGCCCGTTCATGTGGAGATGGATCGGATGGGGAAGGCCGAGATCGACCGCCGCGCGGGCGAGCGCCATGACGATGGCTCGCTCCTCGTCCTCGCGCGGAGCGGCCCCCTGCTTCCAGGTTTCGACGCCCCCCGGGTTGGCGACCTTCACCGCGTAGGCGCGCGTCGCCTGGAGAATCCAGGCGACGAAGTCGCGCAGGCCGCCGGGTTCGCCGTCGCGCAGGAACCGCAAGGCGATCTCGTTGTTGCCGAGCAGGACGTAGATCCCTTTGTCGACGATCGGGATCTGCTCCAGGTCCTCGTGCGCGGCGCGGGCCGCGATCGGAGCCACCGCCGCCTCCATCAGCGTGGTGTACCCCATGGCGGCGTACCGGCGGCCGGTGTCGCGCAGGGTCGGCAGCAGGTGGCCGCCGTCCTCCGGACAGAGGAGCCGGGCCGCTCCGACCGACGATCCCGCGACGTGGGTGTGAAGATCGATCCCCCCCGGCATGACGATCAGGTTGGTCGCGTCGATCTCCGGAGCGCCGGCCGGCAGGGTAAGGACGATCCGCCCGTCGCGCACGCAGACGTCGCCGGCTTCACCGCGCCGCGCGTGCCGCGGGTCGAACACCCGCCCCCCCCGGATGCGCAGCATCGTCACGGCGCCGTCCCCGGGCCGAGGCCGGCGCGCAGGATCTCAAGAACTTTTTCTTCGCTCGGCCGCGTCGAGCGCAGCGGCGCGCCCAGGACCACCGGCAGCCCGTCGGCGCGCCGGCCCGCGCCCGGCGCCGAAAGGCCGGGAAGAGCCGTCGGGATCAGCACGTCCGCCTCGTCCAGCCCCTCGGGGAGTCGGGGCCCGACGACGATCGTCTTCGGCCGTCGTCCTCGTTGCCGGGCCGAGGGCGACGCCGCCGGCACGGTGCGGGCGCCGATCAGGAGGCAGACGTCGGCATGTCCGTCGCCGATGAGCCGTGAGGCGCCGAACTCGGCCGGTCCGAAGCGCGCCGACCCCTCGGGAAGAAAACCGAGAGCGCGCGGCGCGCCCGCCGCGCCGGCCAGCGCCGCCATCGCCCCGGCCAGGTTTCCCCCGAGGAGTGGTCGGGCGACCCCGCGTCCGGTCAGGTTCAGGTCGCGCGCCAGGAGCGTCAGTGCCGCTGCGACGGCGAGCCCGAGCGGCCCGGTGGTCGCCGCGCCGTCCCAGAGGATGGCGGCGTAGCGGGCCCGGCGCAGCCGCTCCACCACCGCCGCGAGCGCCGCGCGGGTCACGCCGCCGATGACCTCCCCCGCCGGGGCGCGCCCGCCCAGGAGCGCGCGCAGCGCCAGCAGGGCCGCGAGATCCCCGCCCGGTGCCACAGGGAAGATGAGGTCGGAGGCGGTCGCCGGCGGGCCCGCCGCAGCGGGGACGAGAATCGCGCCCCGTTCGCCGCCCTCGTCGAGAGGCGTGCCGCCCCGCCGCGCGAACAGGTGAGGGTGGGTCGGCCGCGGATCGCAACGCCAGAGGAGGAGCAGGTCGGCCCGGTTGCGGATCTCTCCGAATGTCGCCGACGGCAGACCGAACATCTGCAGCGCGGTCAGGTTGGCCTGCAGGGTGTCGCCGCCTTCCAGATCGAGCCCCGCGCCCAGGGTCGCGGCGATCCGGGCGGCGAGTCGCGCCGTACCGTTCGTGCTCCGCGCGAGGCCATAGAGAAAGGGGGCGCGCGCTTCGCGCAACAATCGGCTCGCGGCGCTGGTCGCCTCGTCGAAGGTCGTCTCCCGTCCGCCCTGGCGCGGAGCGCCCGCCGCGCGGCTCGCGGCCACGACCTCGTCGCGGCAGACCGGGCAGCCCCCCTCCGCCCGCACCACCGCGCCTGCATCGATAGCGAGCGTCAGGGGCGCGCACGGCAGGCCGCAGAAGAAACCACGCAGACGCACCACATCCGTCATATCCATCGCTTGTATCAGACGGGCCAGCGGGAGGTCAATGCGCTGCCGTGCGGAGGCTCCCCGGCGTGAGGCGCCGCGGCGACCGCGCCCGGCGCGGATGGGGACCGGGCGGCGTCCGGGAGACCGCCTGGTCCGCGCTGCACGGGTGGTGGGGTTGGCCGCGCCCTCGACACAGGCTTGCAGACTCTGGCCAAGCGCTGGCGCCGCGGTGTCGTTCGCAGCCTGGTTGGGCTGCCATGGGGTGAGGCGCAGAGCCCTGCCTTCGGCGGACCGTGCGAGACCGAGCGACCAGGGCCCCACCGCGCGCTTCACAGCGCGGTGGGTGGGAGCGAGGCGAGCCGAGGGGAGGCTCGCGCAGCGAGCCGGACCCGTGTCCGCCGAAGGCAGGGCTCTGCGCCTCACGCTGGGGAGGTCTCCGCAGCCCGCGGGCGGCATGGCGGTGGCGGAAAAGGGGACATATATTCAGATTTCGTCGGAGTCTGTCCGGTGTCCGGGGTCCCGGCGCCGGGGGGAGCGGGGACGATGACGATCGACAGCAGCGCTCGCCGGGTCGGATCGGGTGGCGCCGCACCGTCCAACGGGCAATGGCAGACGCTCGGTGTGGGCGCCGTGCTCACCGTTGTCGCGGCGCTCCTGATCTGGTTCTACACGATGGCGGTCTCCGAACGCTCGTTCGAGGCGCTGCGTCAGCGGGGGATCTCCCTGGCGCGGCTCATGGCGCAGGTGAGCGAGGGGCCCCTGGCGGCGGCCGGCCGCAGCGATCCGCAGACGACTCTCGATCGCCTCTCCGGACAGGAGGATCTCGTCTACGCGGCGGTGGTTGACGGGGCCGGCACGGTCATCGGGGAGAGCGGACCCGGAGCCCGCGCCGCCGGAGCGCTCTTGATCGGGAGACCTCAGGGCGCCGCCCGGCTGCCCGCGACCCGATCGGATTGCCTCGTCGATCCGTACGGCGAGCGGCTCTATGTCTTCAGCGTTCCGGTCACCCGCCGCGGCGACGGCCGGGCCCCGTCGGTCGAGGAGCCCCCGATCGCCGACGGGGGACTCGGCCCGCGATCGGCCTCGGCGGCCCCCCGCATCCGTCCGTCGGCCGGGCCGCTGCTCGGTGAGGTGCGCGTCGTCCTCAGCGCGACGCGGATGGACCAGGCGGACGGGGCGCTTTTACTCCGGGGTCTCGGTTTCGGGGCGCTCCTGGTCCTCGGCGGGGTCCTGGCGAGCGGGACCATCTCCCGGCGGCTGCTGGCGCGTCCCGCGGCCGGCCTGCTCGAAGTGACGGGGCAGCTCGACGAAGCTGTCGAGGAGATCCGGGAGACCGCCGACCTTTTGGTCGAAGGGACGCTGCGACAACAGGAGTCGCTCCAGAAGATCGCCGCGTCGGCGGAGGCGGTCAGCCGGAGCCTGCGCGAGGTGGCGTCGGGGGCGGGAGGCCTCTCGACCTCCTCCGAGGAAACCTCGTCCTCGATCCTGTCGATGGTCGCGTCGATCGAGGAGGTCGCGGGACATGCCGACGGCCTGACGATGTCGGTCAACGACACGTCGCAGACCATCGAAGAGATGGTCGCCTCGATCAAGGAGATCGACCGCAACGTCGAGCTTCTGAACCGCTTCGTGGCCGAGACGTCCGGGGCGATGGCCGACATGGGGCGCGCGCTGCAGCATGTTGAACGCAACGCCGCCGAGAGCAAGGAGATCTCCGAGCTCGTGGCCCAGAACGCCGACAAGGGGATGCGCGCCGTCGAGCTGACCATCGAGGGGATGGAAGCGATTCGCGGCAGCGTGGCCGATTCCGGCCAGGCGATCGCCTCGGTCGGTCGGAGGGGGCAGGAGATCGGGCTGATCCTCAGCGTCATCCAGGAGGTCACCGAGCAGACCAACCTCCTGGCGCTCAACGCCGCGATCATCGCCGCCCAGGCGGGCGAGCATGGCAGGGGATTCGCGGTGGTGGCCGACGAGATCCGCCAGCTCGCCGAACGCACCGCCACCAGCGCCAAGGAGATCGGCGCGCTGATCGCCTCGTTCCAGGCCGATACGACTCGCGCGGTGGCGTTGATGCAGGAGGGGTCGCGGCGCGTCGAAGCGGGCCGCGATCGATCGCAGGAGGCGGGCCGGGCGCTTAAAGAGATCCTGGAGTCGGCGCGCCGCTCCTCGGCGCAGGTCGGGGAGATCGCCTCGGCGACACGGGAGCAGGCGCACGGCCGGCGGGTCATCTCGGCCTCGGTCGAGAAGGTGTCGGAGATGGTCGGACACATCAAGCAGGCGACCGCCGAGCAGAGCCTCGGCTCCGAGCAGATCAACTCGGCGGTCGAGAACATGCGCGAGATGGCGGGACACGTGAAGCGGGCGACCGTCGAACAGGCGAAGGGCTCCCGAACCATCACGGAGGCGATCGAGAACGTCGCGGACCGGGTCGGCGCCATCCACAAGTCGGCGACGGAGCAATCCGCGACCGCCGACCACATCATCAAGACGTTGTCCGCCTTCGCCTCTGTCACCTCCGCCAACCTGGTCGCCGCCACCCGCATGCAGCAGGCGAACGAGGCGCTCCGCAGCCGCGCCCGATCGCTGCGCGGGGCGGTGGCCCGTCTCGGGGGCGCCGGCTTCGGGCACTGAGGCTTTCCCGCCGGGCAGCTCGCAGCGCCGCTGGATCTGGACAGCCCCCGGAGCTTTCGGATAGAGTCCCGTCGGTGAAGCCGGTCCTGCGCATCGTCCTCAGTCTCGTCCTCACGGGCCTCTTCCTCGTCCTCTTCTTCAAGGGCTTCGACCTCGCCGCCGCCTGGAGGAGTGCGTCGGCGGCCGACCCCGGGCTCCTGGCCCTGGGCGTGCTCGTCAATCTCGGGGCCTACGTCGTGCGGGCCTGGCGCTGGCGGTATCTCCTATCGCCGATCAAGGAGGGAGTGGGGTTGTACAACCTGACCTCCACGACGTTGATCGGTTTCATGATCTCGTTCCTGGTGCCGTTCCGCATCGGGGAGGTGGTGCGCCCGGTGTTGCTGGCGCGCCGTGAGGGCCTGCACGCCGGCGCGGCCTGCGCCACGATCGCGCTCGAGCGTCTGCTCGACACTCTGATCGTGATGACTCTATTCCTGGCCTTCGCCCTGTCGCCGCGCGGCGCCGCGACCCTCTCCGCCGGCGGCGGCGCGAACGTCGCCGCCCTCTTTCTGAGGCGCGGGGCCTTGGCGGCCGCGGCATTCGTCCTGATCGGCCTGGCGCTGGTGACGCTCCTGGTGGCCTTCCCCAATCGGATCGTCGCCCTGCTGCACCGTCTCAATCCGGGCGCCTCGACGGGGGCGATCGGACGGGCGATCACGGCGCTGGAGAGCGTCGTGAAGGGGTTCAGCGCGGTGCGCCGTCTGCGGGATCTCGTCCCCGCCCTGCTGCTCTCCTTCGTCCTGTGGCTCCTGATCGACCTGTCGGTGCTTCTCGGCGTGCGTGCCTTCGGCCTGCCGCTGCAGTTCGCGGACATCTTCCTGCTCATCGTCCCGCTCGGGGTCGGGATCGCGGTTCCGACCCCGGGGGGCGTGGGCCCGTACGAGTATCTCGGTCAGATCTCCCTGGTCGGTTTCTGGGGCGTGGGGGCCGATCGCGCCGCCGCCGCAGCCGTCACGCTGCACGCCAGCACCCTGGTGCCGACGATCGTGGCGGGGCTTTTCTTCATGTGGCGGGATGGATTGCGGCCCTCCGATGTTCGGAAGATGGCCGCGATGTCGACGGCCGGCTCCGGCCGGGAGGTGGCGTCATGAAGTGCCCCTTCTGCGCCCACCTCGAGGACAAGGTGGTCGATTCCCGCGAAGGCAAGGATGGCCTGGTGATCCGCCGCCGTCGTGAGTGCCTGAAATGCGGCCGGCGATTCACCTCGTACGAGCGCATCGATGAGATCCCGTTCATGGTGGTGAAAAAGGACGGCCGGCGACTGCCGTTCGACCGTAACAAGGTCCTGGCGGGGCTGCGCAAGGCGTGCGAGAAACGCCCGGTCTCGCCCGCGGCGCTCGAGGCGATCGCCGACGAGGTCGAGCAGATGCTGCAGGAGTCGCCCGAGCGCGAGATCCCGGCGCAGGTGGTCGGTCAAAAAGTCATCGAGCGGCTCAAGGAGCTCGACAAGGTGGCCTATGTCCGTTTCGCGAGCGTCTACCGGCAGTTCGAGGACGTCGACCAGTTCATGAAGGAGCTGAAGGACCTGCTGGAGCAGCGCAAGTAGTCCCCCGGACAGGCTCCTGGCGCCGCTGCGCCCGGTCCCTTCAGGGGCGGTCGGGGCCGGCTGCCTTGCAGGACTCCGACTCGCTCATTATATTAAGCCGCGCATTCAGGAGATTTTGCACATGCCCAGTCTCGGTCCCTTCGTAGAGATCAGCCGGATCCAGAACGAAATCAACCGCCTGTTCGACAACCTCCTCGAGCTGCGCGGCTCGGGCGGCGAGCCGGGAGGCGAATGGCTGCCGAACGCCGACGTCTACGAGACACCCGCGGAGCTCGTCGTGAAGTTCGAGGTCCCCGGGGTCACGCTCAAGGACGTCAGCCTGGCGATCAACGGCAACAACCTGATCCTGCGCGGCGAGAAGCGGCGCAGCGAGTCCTCCAAGGGGGCCAAGTACCACTGCATGGAGCGCGGCTTCGGCAAGTTCAAGCGCGTGGTCCACATCGCGTCCCCCGTGAATACCCACAAGGCGATGACCACGCTGTCGGAGGGGGTGCTGAAAGTGACCTTCCCGAGGGTCCCGAACCGCCGTGGCGAGGAGGTCCCCATCAAGATCGCGGAGTCGTCATGAGCACCGGGAAGTCCGAGATCCAGGAGGACCAGCTCAAGATTCCCAAGGAGCTGCCCGTCCTGCCGCTCCGGGACATCGTCGTCTATCCCTTCATCATCGTCCCCCTCTCGGTCAGCCGCGAACGTTCGATCCGCGCGGTCGACCGCGCCCTGGCCGAGAACCGGATGATCCTCCTGGTGGCGCAGACCGACAGCCAGATGGAGGAGCCGGGCGCCGAGGATCTGTTCGACGTCGGCACCGTGGGCGTCATCATGCGGATGCTCAAGCTCCCCGACGGCCGGATCCGCGTGCTGGTGCAGGGCGTCTGCCGGGCGCGGGTGGACGAATTCAACAAGAAAGAACCGTTCCTGCAGGCGCGGATCAGCCGCATTCCGGAGCCACAGTCGGGCGCCTCGCTCGAGCACGAGGCGCTCCTGCGCAACGTGAAGAAATCGCTCGAGCGCAGCGTCTCTCTTGGCAAGTCGATCTCCTCCGAGGTGATGGTGATCGCCGGCAATCTGGAGGATGCGGGACGCATGGCCGACCTGGTGGCGAGCAACCTCGATTTAAAGGTTGAAGACGCCCAGGAGATCCTGAAGATCGTCGATCCGGTCGGCCGCCTCCGTCGGGTCAACGAGCTCCTGAACAAGGAGATCGAGCTCCTGACGATGCAGCAGGAGATCAACACCCACGCCCGCGAGGAGATCGACAAGTCGCAGCGCGAGTATTTCCTGCGCCAGCAGATGAAGGCGATCCAGAACGAGCTGGGCGAGGGCAACGATCTGGCCGAGGAGGTGGAGCAGTTTCATGAGAAGGCCCGCAAGGCCAAGATGCCCAAGAAGGTCTTCGAGGAGGTCGAGCGCCAGATCAACAAGCTCGAGCGCATGCATCCCGACTCGGCGGAGACCGCCACGGTGCGCAACTACCTCGATTGGATGGTCAATCTCCCGTGGTCGCTGCAGACGAAGGACAACCTCGATCTGAAGAAGGCGCAGGAGATCCTGGACGAGGATCACTACGGGCTGGAGACGATCAAGGAGCGGATTCTCGAGTATCTGGCGGTGCGCAAGCTCAAGAAGAAGATGCGCGGGCCGATTCTCTGCTTCCTCGGGCCGCCGGGCGTCGGCAAGACCTCGCTCGGCCGCTCGATCGCGAGGGCCCTCGGCCGCAAGTTCGTCCGCATCTCCCTCGGGGGCATCCGCGACGAGGCCGAGATCCGGGGCCATCGCCGCACCTACGTCGGCTCGATGCCAGGACGGATCATCCAGGGAATCAGCCAGGCGGCCTCCAACAATCCGGTCTTCATGCTCGACGAGGTCGACAAGATCGGCTCCGATTACCGCGGCGATCCCTCCTCCGCGCTGCTCGAGGTGCTGGATCCGGAGCAGAACTACACCTTCCGCGACCATTACCTGAACGTGGCGTTCGATCTGAGCAACGTCATGTTCGTCGCGACGGCCAATCTTCTCGATCCGATCCAGCCCGCCTTCCGCGACCGCATGGAGGTGATCAGCCTGTCGGGCTATACCGAGGAAGAGAAGGTCGAGATCGCCAAGCGCCATCTGATCCCGAAGCAGGTCGAGGAGAACGGCCTGGCGGCGGACCAGGTGGTGTTCAACGACAAGTCGATTCAGACGATCATCGAGAAATACACCCGTGAGGCGGGGCTGCGCAACCTCGAGCGCGAGATCGCCAAGACCTGCCGCAAGCTGGCGCGCCGGGTCGCCGAGGGGGGCTCCGGCCCGTACCGCCTCAACCCGACCGCGGTGGAGGATCTCCTGGGTGTCCCCCGGGTCATGCCGGAGATGGCGCTGCACCACAACCAGATCGGGGTCGCGACCGGCCTCGCCTGGACCGCCGCGGGCGGCGAGATCCTCTTCGTCGAGGCGACCACCATGCCGGGGAAGGGCCGGCTCATCCTGACCGGCCACCTCGGGAACGTGATGAAGGAGTCGGCCCAGGCGGCGCTGTCGTACACGCGCTCGCGCTGCGCCGACTTCGGGATCAACGCGAACGCCTTCGGCGAGATGGATCTGCACGTGCATGTCCCGGAGGGCGCTATTCCCAAGGACGGGCCGTCGGCGGGCATCACCATGGCGACCGCCATCGTCTCGGTGCTCACCAACCGGCCGGTGAAGCGCTCCGTCGCCATGACCGGAGAGATCACGCTGCGCGGCAACGTGCTGCCGATCGGCGGGGTGAAGGAAAAGGTCCTGGCTGCCCGGCGGGCCTCGATCGAGACGGTGATCCTGCCCGAGGCGAACCGCAGGAACCTCGAGGAAGTCCCGAAGCTCTTCCGCAAGGAGCTGCAATTCATCTTCGTCTCGGACGTCAATGATGTCTTCGAGGCGGCGCTCGCCGAGCCGACGGCGCGGCGCCCCGGGCAGCGCGTAGGAACCACCCGGCCGATCGTCGCGATGTGACGGTACGTCCCACCCGCCGCCCGCGGAGGGCGCACGCTGATGGCCGGCCGCGAACGACTCACCGAGCGGGGCTTCATCGATCTCGTCGCCCGCCTGGCGCGGCCGCTCAGGCCGCGCCCGAGGCTGGGGATCGGCGATGACGCCGCCCTGCTCGATCTGCCCCCCGGAGCCCAGCTCCTCCTGACCACCGACCTGCTCACCGAGGGGGTGCATTTCCGGTCCACGTACATGGCCGGACGGATGCTGGGCCGCAAGGCCCTGGCGGTGAACCTGAGTGACATCGCCGCCATGGGCGGGGCCCCTCACTCCTTCGTCGTTTCGGTGGGTTTCCCCCGGGGCACGCGGCTCGATGAGGCGCGCGCCTTGGCGCGAGGCCTCGTCGAGCAGGCGCGGTGCTTCGGCGTGGCGCTCGTCGGCGGCGACACCTGCGCCGCCCGCTCCCTGTTCGTCAGCATCACCCTCCTGGGGTGCGTCGAGCCGGGCCGCGCCGTGACCCGGGGCGGAGCCCGCGAGGGGGATGGGCTCTATGTGACCGGGGACCTGGGGGCCTCGGCCGCCGGCCTGTCCCTGCTGCGCCGCGGCGCCCGCATCGGTGCCTCTGGCCGGCTTGTCGGGATCCGGCTTGCGCCCTTCCTGCATGGGCATGCCCGCAGGGCCATCCGGGCGCACCTCGATCCGACGCCGCGCACCGTCGCCGGGCGCGCGCTCGGGCTGACCGGGCTGGCCGCCGCGATGATCGATCTCTCGGACGGCCTGGCTCAGGACCTGCCACGCCTCTGCAGGGCGAGCGGGCGCGGCGCCATCGTCCTGGAGGCGGCGATCCCGGTGGCGACGGCGGCCGTCGCTCTTCTCGGGCCCGCCCGGGCGCGCCGGGTCGCGCTCGTTGGGGGCGAGGACTACGAGTTGCTGTTCGCCGCCCGCCCCGGGCTCGATGCCCTGATCGGCCGGCTGGCGCGCCGCCTCGGTCTGCCGATCACCCGGATCGGCGAGGTGCTGCCGCGCCGCAGCGGTCTGCACATTTTGACGCGCGACGGCCGCTATCGACTCTTTGGCCGGGGCGGGTTCGAGCATTTCCCGGCGCCCCGGGCCCGGCGCGGCCTTCGAGGCGCCGGCCAATCCGCCATCCGGCGTGGCACCCGCGCCCGTTGACCGACGACCGCCGCGACCGTATGATCGGGCGGCGATGGTCCGGCCCGGGAGCCCTCCCGCGCGGATCGGCGTCGGTTTCTGGCTGAACGAGGGCGAAACCATGCGGAAGTTCGGAATCGATCGGTTCAAGCGATTGCTGCGCTTCGTCCTGCACACCGACGACACGCCGGTGCGGGCGGCGCTCGCCTTCGCGCTCGGTGTGTTCATCGCCTGGACGCCGATCGTCGGCTTGCATACCCTGGTCGCTCTCGGCCTGGCCTTCCTTCTCGGCCTCAATCGCGTCGCCGTCCTGACCGGCACCTTCATCAACAACCCCTGGACCTTTCTGCCGATCTACAGTGCCTCGGCCTACCTCGGGTCGCTCCTTATCGGCTCGGACGCGCCGGCGCCGCGCCTCGAGGGACTGTCGAACTGGAGCGACGTGGGGGACTTTCTCTCTCAGTGCCAGCCCTGGATCGTCCCGCTCACCACCGGAACCCTCATCCTCGGAGCGCTCTGCGCCCTCCTGTCGTTCCCGCTCGTCCTGTATGGCATCCGTTGGTATCGCGCCCTCCGCCGGGTCGGGTGAGGTCCGGGCCCGGTGCCCGGACAGTCTTCTGAGGCTTGGCCGTGATCGACGATCCGGATCTGATCCGGCGGGCGGCGGCGGGTGACCGGGAGGCCTTCGATCTCCTCGTGGAGAGGAAGCGCGAAAGGGTCTTCTGGATCGCCCGCCACGTCGTCGGGGACGCCGAGCTGGCGCGTGATGTGGCGCAGGACGTGTTCCTGAGATTGTTCCGGACGATCGGGCGCTTCCGCGCCGGCGCCCCCTTCGATCCATGGCTCTATCGGATCACGCTGAACCTGGCGATCGACGCCCGGCGCCGCGAGCGGCCGCACCGCGAGGCCGCGCCGCTCGAGGCGGCCGGTGGCAGCGCGGCGGGTGGCCTCTCCGCCGGCGACGAGGACCAAGGCGCGCCGGCGGGCGACAGCCTGCGCCGCCGCGAGGTGCGGCGGATCTTCATCACGCTCTCGTCGCTTCTGGCTCCCCGGCAGCGCTCCGCCTTCATCCTGAGGGAGATCGAGGGCCTCACCACGGGCGAGGTGGCCGCGGTGCTCAAGACGACCGAGTCGACGGTGAGAAACCACGTGCTGCAGGCTCGCCGGATCCTCCAGGAGGAGCTTCGCAAGCGCTATCCCGAGTATTGCCGGCCCCGCGCGCCGCGGTGAACGCGACCCATGTGAATACTCGGGCAGGACACTAGACGCTTCAGGGCTTCGCCGCGTAGATCACGCTGATGAGCGATGATCCGGACGGCACCTCGGTGAGCATCGAGTGCGAAGCGGTGCGGCCCCTGCTCGGGGCGCCGTTGGCCGACTTCCGCCTCGACGAGGCGGTGGCGCGGCAGGTGAGAGAGCATCTGGCGGGCTGCGCCGCGTGCCGGGAGATCCAGGCCGGATTCGATCCGGCGGCGCTCTTCATGGAGCTGCGGGGCGGCGTACTCCCGGAGAGCTTCTGGACCGGCTTCGACGCCAGGCTCAAGGCGCGCCTCGAGGAGCCGCGCTTCGCCTGGGCCTCGCTGGTCCGCGCCCCGAGGCTGGTCTACCTGACCGCTCCGCTCTTGATGATTCTGGCCCTCGGGGCCACGATGTTGGTGCTGCACCCGGGGATGGGCGGCTGGCGCAAGCGGGGTGGGTTCCAGACTCCCTTCGGCGCGCCGGGCCAGCCCGGCACGCCGATGCTGGAGCAGGTCTCCTCGCCCGGCGCCCGGGTCTATCAATTCCTGGTCGGCGCCCCGGGGGACGAGACGCCGATCTATCTGGTCGTCGATGAGTCGATCAATATCTAGGAACCGGAGGTGACGACCGTGCCACGCTGCAGACTCTGGCTTGCCGCCTTGCTGGTCGTGGCCGCCGCGCTCCTGCCGGTTCCCGACCGGGCCATGGCGGCGCCCCAGACCGGCGCCGAGGCGGGGCCGGGGGCGGCCCCCGCCCCCGAATCGCCCGGAGCGGGGCTGGCGACCCAGGTCTTCACCATTCGCTATCGGAACCTGGACGACATCTACCTGCTCGTCAGCCCGGCCCTCGGGCCGCGCGGATCGATCCGCGCCCAGCCCCACCAGAAGACGATCACCGTCGTCGACGTCCCGGAACGGCTGCAGAGCATCGCCGCGCTGATCGCCGGCACCGATCTCCCCATGCGCGGCGTCGAGGTCTCGGTGCAGCTGATCCTGGCCTCGATCGGCCCGTCGTCGGCGGCGGCGCCTCCGCCCACCATCCGAGGGGTCATCGAGAAGCTGAACGCCCTGAGCACCCGCTGGAACGATTACCGGATGGTCGGCAACGCCCGCATCCTCGGCACCGAAGGGGAGCGCAGCAGCCTGCGCATCGGCGAGGACTACCGGGTGGATTTCCGCATCGACCAGGTGTCGCCGGAGAGCCGGATGATCCGGTTCAAGCCTTTCGCCCTGCAGCGCCGCGAGCTGTCGGTCGAGGGGAACGAGCGCTACAGCCCGGTCATGGACACGGTGCTCAACCTGCGCGACGCCCAGCTGTTCATCGTCGGCGCCTCCAAGATGGAGAAGAGCAACCGCGCCCTGTTCATGACCATCACGGCCTCCCTGCAGCAGCCCTGACGGGCGGCCGGGCATTCCAAGGAGTTGTCATGCCGGAGTTCATCGCCAAGATCGGCACCAGCGACGGGACGGTGATGGAGCGCGCCTTCACCGCCGATTCCGAGCAGGCCCTGATCGTCGATCTGAAGGCGCGCGACTATCACATCTTCGGCATCCGGAAGAAGAGCGGGCTGCTGGGGTTGCTGCCGGGGCGTGGCGCCGGACGCGGCGTGTCGATGAAGGAGTTCCTGGTCTTCAACCAGGAGCTGGCGGCGCTCATCCGCGCGGGCCTGCCGATCCTGGCCGGGCTCGACATCCTGATCGAGCGGCGCAAGAATCAGATCTTCAAGAAAGCGCTGACCGACGTGCGCGATCGGGTCCGGGGCGGCGAGGCGCTGTCGGAGGCTTTCGAGGCGCAGGGCGGCATGTTCCCGAAGATCTACTCGTCGACCCTGGCTTCCGGAGAGCGCTCCGGCGAAGTGGCGTCGGTGCTGCAGCGGTACATCACCTATCAGAAGACCATGATGGGCCTGCAGCGCAAGATCCTCTCCGCCCTGATCTATCCGGCGTTTCTCTTCCTGATGTCGTTCGGGATCGTCATCGTCCTGATCACCTATGTCATCCCCAAGTTCAAGGAGTTCTATGCCGACTTCGGCGCCGACCTGCCGCTGATCACCAAGGTACTGGTCGGCGCGTCGGAGTTCTTCACGACGTACCTCCTTGCCGTCCTCCTGGCGATTGTCGTCGCCGTCCTGGGGGTGCGAGCCTGGGCCCGCACCGCGGCGGGGCGGCTGGCGATCGACCGGTTCAAGATCCGGGTGCCGCTGATCGGCGCCATCTGGCAGCGCTTCGCGGTCTCCCGCTTCCTCCGGACCCTGGGGACCCTGACCGCCGGGGGAATCCCCGCGGTCACCGCGCTCGGCATCTCGGCCCGCGCCGTCGGCAATCAGGAATTCGAGCGCCAGCTGATCGACGTCGAGCGCAAGGTGCGCGAGGGGAGCAGCCTCTGGATGTCGCTGGAGGAGACCGGCCTGTTCAGCGACATCGCCATCGAGATGACCAAGGTCGGGGAATCGACGGGGGCGCTGCAGGAGATGCTGGCGCACGCCGCCGACTTCTACGACGAGGAGATCGAGACGCGCCTCGCCACCATCATCGCCCTGCTCGAGCCGGTGATGCTGATCGGCATGGGGTTCGTCGTCGGCGCGATGCTCCTGGCGATCTACCTGCCGTTGTTGCGCTCCTACACGCAGTCGAACTTCTAGAGGATCCCGATGGCTGCCGCGCCGAAGAAAGACAGCCCGACCCGGCCACCGGCCGTTCCCGACGCGGCGGTGGCCGAGGGCGCGATCGGCAGTGAGGAGCCCCAGGCGCAGCGCATCGCGGCGCGGCTGGGCATCCCGTACGTCGACCTGGTCGACTTCCCGATCAATCAGGATCTGTTCCGCGCCATCCCGGTCGATCTGATGTTCCGCTACAACTTCGTGCCGGCCAGGGAGGAGAACGGCCGGCTGGTGGTCGTGCTCTCCGACCCGTCCGACGTCCTGATGGTGGACGAGCTCGAAGTCCTGCTCGGCCGGCCGCTGACCGTCTGCGTCGGGTCCAAGACCGCGATCAACGAAGTCTTGAAGAAGTCGGAGTCCAGCCAGCGGGTCCTCGACGCCGCCACCGAGGAGTTCAAGATCCAGGTGGTCCGCGACGACGACGAGGAGGGCGAGGAGGCGCTGTCGATCGACAAGCTGACCTCGGCCGACTCGCCGATCATCAAGCTGGTTGACTCGACCGTCTTCAACGCCCTGCAGCGCCGCGCCTCCGACATCCACATCGAGACGCGGGAGCGCGAGGTGGTGATCAAGTACCGCGTCGACGGCGTGCTCTACAACGCCATGGACCCGATCGACAAACGCTTTCACTCCTCGATCATCTCGCGCATCAAGGTCATGTCCGAGCTCGACATCGCCGAGAAACGGGTGCCGCAGGACGGCCGCTTCAAGCTGAAGATCAAGGGGCGGACGATCGACTTCCGCGTCTCGATCATGCCCTCGGTGCACGGCGAGGACGCGGTCATCCGCATCCTGGACAAGGAGTCGGTCAACGAGGAGTTCGCCGAGCTGCGCCTGGACATCCTCGGCTTCACGCCGGAGGATCTCAAGAAGCTGCGCAAGTTCATCCGCGAGCCGTACGGCATGGTGCTGGTCACCGGCCCGACCGGCTCCGGAAAGACCACGACCCTCTACGCGGCGCTGTCGGAGATCCGCTCCAACGAAGACAAGATCGTCACCATCGAGGACCCCGTCGAGTACCAGCTCACGGGGATCACGCAGATCCCGGTGAATGAGAAGAAGGGGCTGACCTTCGCCCGCGGACTGCGATCGATCCTAAGGCACGACCCCGACAAGATCATGGTCGGAGAGATCCGCGACGAGGAGACGGCGCAGATCGCCATCCAGTCGGCCCTGACCGGCCACCTGGTCTTCACGACGGTGCACGCCAACAACGTCGTCGACGTCCTCGGCCGCTTCCTGAACATGAAGGTCGAGCCGTACAACTTCGTCTCGGCCCTTAACTGCGTGGTGGCACAGCGCCTGGTGCGCATCATCTGCCCCAAGTGCCGCTACGCCGTGCACTACACGGCCGCCCAGCTCCAGGAGTCGGGGATCGACGGCAAGAAGTACGCGGCCCACGTTTTCTACGAGGGGCGCGGCTGCATCGACTGCAACGGCACCGGTTACATGGGCCGGATGGCCATCGCCGAGATCCTGGACATGAGCGACCGGATCCGGGAGCTGATCCTGGAGCGTAAGTCGGCCGCCGAGATCAAGCGGGCCGCGCGCGAGGAAGGGATGACCTTCATGCGCGAGGCGGCGGTGCAGCGGGTCCTCGAGGGGAAGACCACGCTGCGCGAGATCAACAAGGTGACGTTCGTCGAGTGAGGGCGTCAACCGCCCGGGAGCGCGCGTGGCGTTCGTGGACAAGCTGAAGGATCTGGCGGCGATGATCGAGGGGCGTGGTCTCGAGCCGCCCCGTCTGCCGTGCTCTCCGGACGTGGCGGTGGAGATCGCCCCGGATCGGATCACCGCCGTCCGTCTCGGCGCCGACCGGAAGAGCAAGACGATCCAGGTCCGCTCGGTCGCCTCGCGCGACATCCCGGAGGGGGCCATCGAGATCGCGCTCGCCCGCCCGAACATCGTGGCCCCGGAGCCGGTCGTCTCCGCCCTCGCCGAGGTCCTGGGCGCCGTGGGCGCGGCGGAGCAGAGGCTCTCGGTCCTTCTCCCCGATCATGTGGCGCGCGTGGCGCTTTTGGCGTTCGCGACCCTGCCGCGCACCCGCCGCGAGCTCATCGAGCTGGTGCGCTTCCGCATGGCCAAGTCGCTGCCGTTCAAGCTCGACGAGGCGGTCATGGACATGACGGTCCTCGGCGGGGGCAGCGGCCCCGCGGGCGCCTCGGTGCTGGCGACCTTCATGCACCGCGCGGTGCTCGAGCAGTACGAGAACCTGTTCACCGCCGCGGGGTACTGGCCGGGCCTGGTCGGGATCTCGACCTTCGAGATCTACAATCTCTTCCGCCACACGCTGGAGGCGCGCCGCCTGCCGGACAAGGACACCCTGCTTCTCAACGTCACGCCGCACTATCTGTCGCTGCTGATCTTCCGCGGTGACGATCTGATCTTCTACCGCTGCAAGCCGCACCAGACGGGGAGCGAGGAGCTGGTCAAGGGAGTGCGGCGGGAGATTTACACCTCGCTGGCCTTCTACCAGGAGAAGCTCCTGGGACGGGGCGTCGGCTGCGCGGCGCTGCGCGCCGTCTCGCTACCTCCCGGACCGCTGCGGGACGGCATCGGCGAGGAGATCGGATGCGCCGTCCTTCTGCTCGACCTGCTCCGGGTGGTGCCGCTCGGCGAGGCGGTGACGCTGGATGCGGAGGGCGCGTCCCTCGCGGCGCCGGCCGCCGGGGCGATCTTCGGGAGGCGCGCGTGAAGCCTCTCCCCACCAACCTGGCGAGCCGGCCGTTTCGCAACAACGCCGTGCTCGGCTCGGTCCTGGGCAGCATCGCGGCGCTCCTCGTGCTGGCGACCGTCTTCAACCTCACCCTCTTCCTGCGCCACGGCAGCAGCTACGCCGAGATGAATCACGAGCAGGCGAGCGACAGGGAGAGGCTGGCGAAGGTGGACCTGGAGGAGGCGAGGCTGGCCCGGGAGATCCAGAAGCGCGACTTCCGCCGCCTCCAGGCGCGGGAGCGGATCGCCGGGGAGCTGATTCTGAGGCACGCCTTCTCCTGGACCCTGCTGTTCAACAAGCTGGAGACGGTGGTGCCGGCCGAGGTGATGATGACCGCCATCCGTCCGAACATCACCGCGGACGCGATCGTCGTCCGGGTCGACGGGGTCGCCAAGAGCTACTTCGCCTTCCTCGACCTGCAGGACAAGCTGCTGGCGAACCAGGTGTTCGCCCGGATCTCCCCGATCAGCGAGCGCAAGCTCAATCCCAGCCGCCCCGAAATCACCTTCGCCCTCAATTTCGGCTACCTGCCCAAGGTGGCGGCTCCGGCCGCGTTGCTCGCGGCGGGTGCCGCGCCGGGCGCGGCCGCAGGCAGTACCTCCCCGGCATCCCCGGGTGCGGCCGCAGGCGCTCCTTCCCCGGCATCCCCGGGCAGGGCCGCGGGCACTCCGACCCCGCGTGTGGCGGCCCCGGCTCCCGTGCCGGCCTCGGCGCCGGCGCTCGGGATCGTCGGGCGTGACGGACAGTTGCGCACCGCGACCGCCCTGTCCCGGATGTTCGCGGCTCCGGGGTCGATCTATCTGCCGCCCGGCGCTCGCCCTTCCGCCCCGGCGGCACCCAAGCAGGCCGGTCCGAAGCCCCAAAAGCCGCGGGCGGCCCCCGCCGGAACTCCGCCCGCCGCGACGGCCGCTCCGCAGCCCTCGGCGCGGCTCCTCCAGGTGCCGGTGCGTGGTGAGCCGGGTCTGCCGCCGGGCCTCCTCCCGGGGGCTTTGCCTCCGAAGGTCAGGATGGCGGCCGAGGTCGGGCGGGGCGTCGTCCCGGCCGATCGGCTCGATCTCCCCATGCGGTTCGCCGATCGTCCGGTGGGTGAGATCTACGCTGCGCTCGCGCAGGCTCACGGGGTTCGTTTCGACCTCGATCCCGGCGTCGATCCCCGGGCCCGCATCTCGGCCAGCCTGTCGGGAAAGACGCTCGCCGATGCGATCGCCATCGTGGCGCGCGCCGCGGGCCACCGGGTCCATCGCGAGTCCGACGGCGTCTACAGGGTGGTCCTCCCGGCCGGAGGCGCGGCGATCGCCGACAAGCCGCTGCAGGAGGAGACTCTGTTCCCGGCGGAAGGGCGGCCATGAGCGCCCGGACGCTTCGTCCGCGTTTCGACCTGCGCCAGGATCTCTGGAAGGCCGTCGCGGTCTTCGGGCTGCTCGCGCTGGTCAATCTGGGCTTTTATCTGTTCCTCAACCTGCCGCGACTGCGGGCCTTCGGCGCCCTGCGGGACAGGCGCGACGACGTCCGGCGGACGCTGATCGCGGCCAAGAATCGCTGCGACACGATGCTCGACCTGGTGACGCGGTACGATGAGGACATGGTGAGGCTCGACGACTTCTTCAGCAACCGGATCGGCACCCAGGCCGAGCGGATGACGAGCATCCAGAAGGAGATTCGGGCGATCGCCGGCGAGTTTCACATCGACCCGGAGTCGATCGACTTCAACCTCACCGAGGTCGAGAGCAGCGACCTGACGCAGTTCCAGATCACCATCCCGTTGCTCGGCGGCTATCCGAACCTGAGGCAGTTCCTCAACCGGATCGAGGCGGCCGAGCACATCTTCATCGTCGACAGCGTCGAGCTGGCCGGGTCGCGCGAGGGCGGGGTGATGCTGAGCCTGACGATCAAGATTTCGACCTATTTCAGCACCCCGGAGCGTGAATCCGGGCACGGCCGGGCGAAGCCCGTGCCCCAGGGAGCCTGAGGTGGCCGCGCCGCTCAAGAAACGCGGCAAGGAGATCGTGCTGGGCGTGCTGCTCGTCGCCATCGTGGCGACCGTCTGGCGCCAGTTCGGATCGGATTCGCCCGCGCCGTCGCCGGCCGCGGGCGTCCGGCGGGCCGGCCCCGGCGGCAGAGGGGGGGCCGATCTGGCGGCGCTGAAGATCGTTCCCGTCGACTGGACGGCGCTCAACGCCGCGCGCCCGACTTACGTCGTGGGCCGCAACATCTTTCAATTCGGCTCGATCCCGGCGCCGACGCCGCCTCCCCTGACCGAAGCGGAGAAGCAGGCGATCGAGGCGGCCCGCGCGGCGGCGCAGAAGGCGCAGGAGGAAGCCGCCCGCCTGGCGGCGGGCCAAGCGGCGCAGCAGGCGGTGGAGATGCAGGCGCAGCAGCAGGCGATCGCGAGCCTGCCGCCGCCCAAGCCGCAGCCGCCTCCGATCGCCTACAAGTTCATCGGCTACATCGGGCCGCCGGAGCAGAAGATCGCCGTCCTGCATGACGGCACCGACATGATCTTCGTGCACCGGGGGGACGTGCTGGCGAAGCAGTTCAAGGTTCTGGAAATCGGCTACGAATCGATTAAATTCGGCTACACCGATCCGCAATTCAAGGGAGAATCCCAGACGCTCCCGATGAGCAGTTCTTACTGAAGGGGGGTGAGGCGACGATGGCGTGGACGGAGCGAGCCAAGATCGGACCCGGCGGGGCGCGGGCGAGGCAGGCGGCGGTGGTCGTCGTCTCACTGCTGCTGCTCTCCTGCGCCACCTCCAGCTCCTACCGGCACGGCACCAGGCAGATGAATGCGGGGGAGTACGACAGCGCCGTGGTGAATTTCTCCCGCGCCCTGACCGGGCAACCCGAAAGCACCCGGATCAAGTCGGCGCTGGTGCGCGCCAGGATGAAGGCCGCCGAGGACCATTTCATGAAGGGGCAGGCCTATGCCAGGGCCGGCGACCTCGAGTCGTCCATCAGCGAGTACCAGCAGACGGTCTACCTCAACCCGTCGCACCAGTACGCGGCCAACGAGCTGCAGAAGGCCCTGGCCGAGTGGCAGAAGCGCCAGAAACAGGATATGTCCGACATCGAGAAGCTCAAGAAGAAGGTGAAGGCCGAGCCGGGGCGGGTGGCGCCGCGCCTCAATCCCGCCTCCAACATCCCGATCGTCCTGCGCTTCAAGGACGAGACGATCCGCAAGATCTATGATGCGCTGTCGAAGGCCTCCGGCATCAATTTCATCTATGACGACCGGGTCGACCTCAACAAGAAGATCTCGATCGATCTGGCCGACGTGACCTTCGAGCGCGCCCTCGACACGCTGATGGCCATGAACAAGCATTTCTTCAAGATCTGGGACGACAACACGATCCTGATCGCCGACGACAACGCGCAGAAGCACAAGGAGCTCGACGACCTGGTCATCCAGACCTTTTACCTGAGCAACGCCGACGTCAAGGACGTGCAGGTCCTGCTGCGGACGCTCCTCGATGCCCGGCAGCTGGCGCAGAACGACCGCCTCAACTCGATCACGATCCGCGATACCCCCGAAAGGGTGCAGGTCGCCGCCAAGATCATCGATGCGAACGATAAGGCGAAGTCCGAGCTCGTGGTCGACGTCGAGCTGCTCGAGATCAACCGCAACATGCTGCAGAACCTCGGCATCGACCTGAGCGGCGCCAGCGGCGGCAACGGCAAGCAGATCGGCATCAACTATGGCGGCACCGGCGGCGTGCCGCTCAACAACCTGGGCATCTTGAAGCAGGCGGGCTCCTGGCTCCTGGGCCCGGTGCCCGGCGTGGTGGTCAATTTCCTGAAGACCAACGCCGACGCGCAGGTGATCGCCAAGCCCCAAGTGAGAGTCAGCGAGGGGGCCAAGGCGACGGTGCGGATCGGCGATCGGATCCCGATCCCGACCACCACCTTCAACGCCGCTCCGACCGTGGGAGGGACGGTGGGCGTGCCGATCACCTCGTTCACCTACCAGAACGTCGGCATCAACATCGATATCGAGCCCCGCGTCCACCACAACAAGGAGATCACCCTCAAGCTGCACGTCGAGGTGTCGTCGCTGGCGGGGCAGGTGTCGGCGGGCGGGGGGCTGACCCAGCCGATCATCGGCACCCGCGAGATCGACTCGACCATCCGTCTCAAGGATAACGAGACGAACCTGCTCGCCGGCCTGATCCGGTCGGAAGAGCGCAGGTCGTTGAGCGGCGTGCCGGGCCTGTCGGACATCCCCGTGCTGCGGCGCCTGTTCGGCACCACGGAGACGACGGTGCAGTCGACCGACATCGTCCTGACGCTCACGCCGCACATCCTGCGCGTGCCCGACATCACCGAGGAGGATCTCCGGCCGCTCTGGGTCGGAACGGAGCAGGACATCGGCCTCAAGGGTGCGAGCAAGCAAAGCGCCTTCGGACCATCGCCGTTCGAGGCGGAGGAGGAGCCGGTGGCGCAGGAGCCGACGGCCCCGGTCGTCGAGGAGGCGGCCCCGGGCTCCACGATCTTCGGGGCCGACACAGCCACGCCCGAGCCGACCCCGACGCCCGCCCCGAGCCCGACCCCGAAGCCGCCGCCGAACGTGGGCGGCTCCGGGCCGGCGGCGGCTTCGACGCCCGCGAAGTCGCCGAGCAGCGAGCCGGCCGGCCCCGCGGTGGTCTCGATCAAACCGTCCAATCCGACCGTCCCGCTCGGGGAGGACTTCACCGTCAGCGTCGAGATCAACGGTGCCAGAGGAGTCGGCAGCGTGCCGTTCCACCTCGGTTTCGATCCGACGGCGATCGAGTTCGCCAATTTCACCAATACGTCGCCGTTCCTGGGGAGTGACGGGTCGGGGGTCTTCATCCTGGCGACGGTCGGCAGCGGCGGCCGGGAGGTGATCGTGGGCCTGTCGCGCCAGGGGAGCCGTCCCGGGATCGACGGCCAGGGGTCATTGATCCAGCTGACCTTCCGTCCGAAGCGGCCGGGGACGACGACCTTGAACTTCACCGATCTCTCGGTCCTCGACCCGCAGGCGCAGATCCTGCCGTCGCAGAACCTGGGAGCGACGATCGTGATCCAGTAGTGACGGCGAGGCGCGCGGACCGGGGCTGGCGCGGCATGACGCTCATCGAGCTTCTGGTCGTCGTGGCGGTTCTGCTGGTCCTCACGGCGGTGGTGGTGCCGACGGTGAAGTTCGCGGTCAAAAGGCAGAAGGAGCTCGAGCTGCGGCGCGCGCTGCGGGTGGTCCGCAAGGGGATCGACGACTACAAGAAGCTGTGCGACGCCGGAGTGATCCAGAAGACCGGCGTCGACTCCGAGTGCTACCCGGAGGAGCTCGAGGTGCTGGTGAAAGGGGTCGACAAGACCGGCGCCCTGGGGCAGAAGGTGAAATTCCTGAGAAAGATCCCGCTCGACCCGATGACCAACGGCTACGAGTGGGGGACCCGCTCATACCAGGACGAGGCGGATTCCGATTCGTGGGGCCGGCAGAACGTCTACGACATCTATACCACCGCCGGGGGAAAGGCCCTCGACGGCACGAAATACAAGGATTGGTGATGGCTAGTGTCCTGAGTCGGAAATCCCTTGCCCATTTCGACGGCCCTCGACGGCCCCGGCTTCGTTGGGCCTCCTCGGAATGGGTCCACCATGCCTGCGTCGGCCCGCCTCGCCGGGCCCGCCGATGGCTCGCCGGACTGGGCAAGGGATTTCCGACTCAGGACACTTGGAGACGGCGCGGACGGGACCAGGCGGCACGGCGCGACGGCGGTTTCACGCTGATCGAGTTGTTGATCGTCATCACCATCATCGGCATCATCGCCGCCATCGCCGTCGGGCAATATCAGAAGACGCCGCTCAAGGCCAAGGAGGCGGTCCTCAAGGAGGATCTCTTCGTTTTGCGCGACGTCATCGACCAGTACTTCGCCGACAAGGGGAAGTATCCCGAAAGCCTGCAGGCGCTGGCCGACGACGGTTACATGCGGAAGATCCCGGTCGACCCGTTCACGGGATCCGATTCGACCTGGGAGACGGTGCAGGCGGAGGCCTCGGACGACGATAAGGATAGCGGCGGCGGGGTCATCGACGTCCACAGCGGCGCGACCGGGGCCGCGCTCGACGGGAGCCGCTACAGCGATTGGTGAGCGAGGGTCGACCGAAGGGAGTCAGTGGAATGACACGGCCGTCCGGCAACAAGTTGTGGTGGCGCCCGTCGGCCGGGGGTATATTCAAAGGATAGGAGACAAGCAATGCGCAGGCGCTGGACCGCGACAGTCTTGATTCTGGGCGTCGGCATGATCGCCCTGACCATCCTGCAGTGTCAGACGGGAGATCGGATCCCGCCGAAGGGGTCGACGATCGTCGTCTCCGGCAACCCGACGACGATTCCCCTGGGGAACAGCCCGGCCTGCACGAGCATTTTGCAAGTTTCTAGTTGCGGGACTTCCGAGATCACCGCGGCCGTCAGCAGCGATCTAGGGGTCCCCCTCCCCGATCAGGATGTCCGTTTCAGCTCGACCGCCGGGAAGTTGTTCATCGGTTCGCTGAGCGCGCCGATCCCGATCGGCAACGTCCCGGTTCAGACCGACAGCGCAGGGAACGCCCGGGTGAATCTGGTGACCTCGACGACCAGCACCGTGACCGCCCGTTCGGGGCTCGCTTCGGGGCCGCTGACGCTTAGCACCGTCCAAGGGAACCTCAGCCTGATCACCCTCAATGCGGACCCCAACGACCCCACCTGCAACGACACCACGATCACGAGCTGCGGTCAGAGCGTCTGCCTTGTGGCCACGGCGCAGGATTCCTCCAGCACCGGGATCCAGGGTGTCGCTATCCTGTTCACGCTGGTGAACAACGTCTCCGGCAGCAATACCTTCCGCGGTCAGTTTGTCCCGAGCCAGAAGACGACCGACGTGAACGGGGAAGCGACAACCCTCTTCACGCCCGACAGCACCTGCACCGCGCAATGTGGTGGGGGGAAGAGCTGCCAGGGGGAGATCGTCGCGACGACGCAGGGAGGCAGCTTCCCGAGCGCGCCGGTGCAACTGCTGATCAACATCCCCTGAGGGGAGAAAGTCGATGGAGCGTCTGCAGGGCCGCATGCACCACCGACGGAGCGAAGAGGGAGCCCTCCTGATCATCATCATGATTGGGGTGGTGGTCGCCTCGATCGGTCTGGCGGCGGCGGTGCAGGCCTGGAGCACGACCTGGCGGCGCGACAACGAAGAGGAGTTGATCTTCCGCGGCAAGCAGTATGTCAATGCCATCCTCGCCTACCGCAAGGAGCATGGCGGACAGTTTCCTTTGAACCTCGAGGATCTCTACAAGCAGGGTCCGCGGCGGCTCCGGTACATCCGCAAGCTCTTCAAGGACCCGATCGCCAAGGGTGGGAAGTGGGGGCTGCTCTACCTGGCCCCCGGCGGCCAGCAGGTGTACGACCCGAAGGCGGCCCAGAAGGCGGCGAAGAAGAACTCCGACTCCGAATGGGGCAGCGATGACGACGGTTCTTCCGGCAGCGGCGTCCCCGGCACGGGAGGCCCGATCCCGGGCGCGCCGCAGCCGGGCGGCCTGCCGGCGAACATCCAGCCGCCGCCGCTCGGCTCCTCGTCCGGCAATGGCAAGGAGGACGAAGAGCGGGTGAGCGAGCCGCCGCTCGGCTGGCCGATCGTCGGCGTGATCAGCCGGGCCGCAGGGGCGCAGGCGGACAAGACCTTCGCGACTTACAAGGGGCATGAGAAGGTCGACGAGTGGCAGTTTAACTCACTCGAGATCGAAGGCCAACAGCCGCAGGTTCCCGGCAACCAGAGGGGTGCGAGGTCGGACGGGTGCGTCGGGCCGGGCTTCGGCGGTCAATGCGCCGGCGGGATCGGCGGCCCGCGGCCAGGCAGGGGCCCCGGCGGGGGCAACCAGGGAACGGGGCCGGTTCGATAAACAGGAGTCGTAGTCCCCGGCCCACAATTGTTTCATGCGCCGGGACATACGCCCGCGGGACGTTGACACGGCGCGGCGTTCGGGGTATTAAACCCCGACACGCCATCCGTGACGGGATGTCGTTCATTTCCGGGCTCCGGGCCATCGCATCGCGCTGAGGGGGGGAGCGATCCTCCCCTCACGTTTTTTCGGCCGGCCGCGCTCCGGCAGGCTTGTTTGCGCCGAGGGTTCGATGATCGTCATGAAGTTCGGGGGCACCTCCCTGGCGGGGGCCGGGGAGATCAGGCAGGTCGGCTCGATCGTGAAGCGCTTCGCCGCGCGCCGGCCGGTGGTGGTCGTGTCCGCCATGGCCGGCGTCACCGATGACCTTTTGGCCCTGGCCGAGCTGGCGGTCTCGGGGCGGCCGTCGGAGGTCAGCCGGAGGCTCGATCGGCTTCACGCCCGCCACCGCAAGGTCGCGCGCGGGCTTCGGGTCGGTGATCCCCAGCGCGAGGCTCTCGGCCGCGACCTCGAGGCGCTGTTCGCCGAGCTCGAGGGGGTCTGCCACGGGGTGATGCTGCTGCGCGAGCTGAGCCGGCGCTCGCTCGATCTCGTCGCCTCGTTCGGCGAGCGGCTCTCGGCGCGCCTGGTCGCGGCGCACCTGTGTCAGATCAGCCTGCGCGCCCAGTTCGTCGACGCGCGCGATCAGATCGTCACCGACGACAGCCACGGCGAGGCGGTGGTCGACCTGGAGGCGACCCAGAAGAACGTGCGTCGATCGCTCCTGCCGCTGCTGCGGGGCGGAGGTCTGCCGGTGGTCACCGGCTTCATCGGCCGGACCCGCAGCGGCGCCACCACGACGCTCGGACGGAGCGGATCCGATTACACCGCCTCCATCCTGGGCCTGGCGCTGCGGGCGCGCGAGATATGGATCTGGAAGGAGGTCGACGGCGTCTGCACCGCCGACCCGCGCCTGGTGCCGAGCGCCCGGGTGGTGGCGCGGATCTCCTACCAGGAGGCGGCCGAGATGGCGCACTTCGGGGCCGAGGTGATCCATCCGAAGACCATGCTGCCGGCGCGCCGCGCCGGCATCCCGATCCGGATCAAGAACACCTTCAAGCCGGCGGCCCCGGGGACGCTGGTCGGGGCGCGCGCCGTCGGCAAGGGGGCGCCCTTGATGGTCAGCAGCATCGACGGCATGGCGCTGGTGACCGTCGAGGGGACTGGTATCTTCGGCCAGCCCGGGATGATCCTGAGGCTCCTCACGCCGGTGGCGCTGGCCGGGACCAACATCTACATGATCTCGATGTCGTCGTCGGAGTACAACGTCTCCTTCGCCATCCGCGAGCGCGACGTCGAGAAGACCATGAAGGCGCTCGAGAAGGACTTCCGCGACCGCGGCCTGCTCGGTGAGCAGGTGGCCCGGATCACCGTCGAGCGCGACATGTGCGCCGTCGCGGTGGTGGGCGCCGGGATGAAGGGGCAGCACGGGATCGCCGGCCGCGTCTTCAGCGCGCTCGGGGACGAAGGGGTCAACGTGGTGGCGATCGCCCAGGGATCCTCCGAGTACAACATCACCGTGATCATCAAGGAGCGGGCGATGAAGGCGGCGGTGCGGGCGATTCACGACCGGCTGAATGTCGCGCGGGTCGCGAGCCTGCGGGAGCGGCGCGGCGGCCGCGCCGCGTTGCGCGTCGTCGGAGGGCGGGTCCGCTGATGTCCCTCCGTCTCCTGGTGCTGCAGATCGGCAAGGGCACGATCGGCGCGGCGCTCATCGACCAGGTGGCCGAGCAGCGCGAAGCAATCCGCTCCAGGATCGGAGTCGACATCGTGTACGCCGGGATCGGGGGACGGAGCGCCTCGGCCACTTCCGCCTCCGGGCTCGACCTGGCCGGCTGGCGCGAACGGCTGCGTGGCGCTCGCGGCACGGAGGCGCGGCAGATGGTGCGCGAGGCCGCCGCCCTGCCGGATCCGAAGATCCTGGTCGATGCCACCGCCGACGACGGGATGGGCGTGATCTACGGCGAGGCGCTCGCGGCCGGGTTCCACGTCGTGTCGTGCAACAAGAAGCCGTTCGCGGGGTCGCTCGCCTCCTGGAGGGCGATCCGGGCATCAGCCCTCAAGGCGGGGCGCTTCGTTCTGAACGAGGTGACGGTCGGCGCGGGGCTTCCGGTGATCGGCACGCTGCGCGATCTGGTCGACAGCGGCGATCGGGTCGTCGCCATCGAGGGCTGCTTCTCCGGCACCTTGAATTTTCTCTGCGCCGCGCTCGACCGGGGGGAGCGCTTCTCGGAAGCGCTGCGGCGGGCCGGGGATCTCGGCTATACGGAGCCCGATCCGCGCGACGATCTCTCGGGTCAGGACGTGGCCCGCAAGGCGTTGATCCTGGCGCGCGAGGCGGGGATCGAAATCGAGCCTGAGCAGGTCCGGCTGGAGCCGTTCGGCGAGGTCGGCGGCGGCGGGGACGTGGCCGCCTTTCTGGAGTGCGCCGCCGGCCGTGACGAGCTGATGGAGAGGACCTGGAAGGAGGCGGCCGCGCGCGGGCGCCGCTGGCGGTACGTCGCCCGGGTCGACGGCGGGTGCGGGGCTCAGCTTCGCGAGGTGCCGGCCGACTCGGCGCTCGGACGCCTGGCCGGGCCGGAGAATGTCTTCGCCTTCTCGACCGAGCGTTACGCGGACCAGCCCCTGGTCGTCTCCGGGCCGGGCGCGGGGCCGGCGGTGACCGCGGCGGGGGCGTTCGGAGATATCCTGAGGGTGGCGCGGGCGGCGGCCTCGACCGGGCCACGAGGGCGGCCATGACCACCAGGGCGAAGCAGGGGAACGACGGCGCGATCCCGGTGGCGATCCTGGGAGCGACCGGCGCGGTCGGACAGAGGTTCGTGTCGCTGCTCGACGGCCACCCCTGGTTCCGCGTGACCGCGCTGTGCGCCTCACAGCGATCCACCGGCAAGAAGTACGCCGATGCGGTGCGCTGGTTTCTGGAGGCGCCGATCCCCGACTGGGCGCGCGACATGCCGGTGGTGGAATGCCGGCCCGGCATGGAGGCGCGGATCGCCTTCTCCGGCCTCGATGCGACGGTGGCCGGCGGGATCGAGGACGAGTTCGCCGCCGCCGGACATGCCGTCGTCAGCAATTCCCGCAACCACCGGATGGCGCCCGACGTCCCGCTCCTCGTGCCCGAAGTGAACCCCGACCACCTCGATCTCATCGCACCGCAGAACCGGCGGCGCCCGGGCGGCGGCTACATCGTCACCAACCCGAACTGCTCGACGGTCGGCCTGGTGATGTCGCTCGCCCCCCTGCATCGCGCGCTCGGCGTGCAGCGCGCGGTCGTCGCCACCCTGCAGGCGGTCTCCGGGGCCGGCTATCCCGGCGTCCCCGCCATCGACATCCTCGACAACGTCGTGCCTTACATCGGCGGGGAGGAGGAGAAGATCGAGGCGGAGACCCTGAAGATCCTCGGCACGGCGCGCGCCGCGGCGGAATTTCCGATCAGCGCGCACTGCCACAGGGTGCATGTCAGCGACGGGCACACGCTCGCCGTCTCGATCGAGACCCAGGAGCGCGCCACGCCCGACGAAGCGACCCGGTTGCTCCGGGAGTTCCGCTCGCCGCTCCGCGAGCTGGGCCTGCCGAGCCTCCCCGATCCGCCGATCGTGGTGCGCGACGAGCCGGACCGGCCGCAGCCGCGCTTCGATAGAATGGCGGGCGCGGGCATGGCGGTCACGGTCGGACGGGTGCGGCGCTGCAGCGTCCTGACCCTCAAGTACGTGGCGCTGGTGCACAATACGATTCGCGGCGCGGCGGGCGTGGCGATTCTGAACGCCGAGCTGCTCAAGGCCAAAGGACTCCTGTAGATGAGCGGCGCGCCGACCGGCCAGGGATGGATCAAGGTGCTCGCGCCCGCGTCGATCGCCAACCTCGGCCCGGGCTTCGACGCCCTGGGCGTGGCGCTCGAGGGCCTGGGGGACATCATCGAGGGGTGGCGGGTCGAAGGACCGTCCACGGGCGTCGTGATCCGCGACATGACCGGGGAGTCCGCGAATATCCCTCTCGATCCGTCCAAAAACTGCGCCGGGCGCGCCGCCGAGGCGGTCCTCAAACAGCTCACGGGGAAGGCGGCGAAGGACGTCGGCCTCGAGATCCGGATCCACAAGGGCCTGCCGCAGGGGAGCGGCCTCGGCAGCAGCGCCGCCAGCGCCGTCGGCGGGGCGGTGGTCGCGCACCTCCTGCTCGGCTCGCAGCTCGGCAGCAACCGCCTGCTCGAGGCGGCGCTCGAGGGCGAAGTCCTGGCGAGCGGCGCCCGGCACGCCGACAACCTCGCCCCGTCCCTCCTCGGCGGCTTCACGATCGTCAAGAGCCACGACCCGCTCGAGGTGGTGCGCCTCGACGCGCCCAGCAACATCCGCTTCGTCGTGGTGCTGCCGCAGATGGAGATCGAGACCCGCTATGCCCGCTCGGTGCTGCCGGAGATGATCCCGCTGGCGGCCGCGGCGAAGAACTGGGCCCAGGTCGCCGCCCAGGTGGCGGCGATCGCGCGCGGCGACGTGGCCGACATCGGCCGCGCCGTCGTCGACCACGTCATCGAGCCGGTCCGCTCCAAGCTGATCCCCGGATTCGGCGACGTCAAGCGCGCGGCGCTCGAGGCCGGGGCGTACGGCTGCTCGATCAGCGGCGCCGGGCCGGCGCTGTTCGCGATCGCCGTGCCCGACACCGCCGAGCGGATCGCCTTGGCGATGCATGCCGCCTTCCAGCGGCACGGCCTCGCCAGCCGGCACTTCATCTGCTCCCCCGACAACCGGGGCGCCCGCCGGATCGACTGAGGCGCGCCCATGGCCACCACACCGTTCTCCCGGATGCGCTGCATCGGCTGCGGCAGGGAGTCGCCGCTCGACCAGATTCGCTACGAGTGCGACGCCTGCGGCGACCTCCTCGAGGTGGTGCACGATCTCGACCGGCTGCGGCGTGAAGCCCCGGCCGGCGGCTGGCGCGCCCGGTTCGACGCCCGGCTGGGGGCGCGGCAGGGAGCGCACCGCAGCGGCGTCTGGCGCTACCACGAGCTGATCCTCCCGGACCTGCCGCTCGACCGGCTGGTCACCAAGCCCGAGGGGAACACCAACCTGTATCGCTCGCCGCGCCTCGAGCAGATCTCGGACACGGCCGAGGTCGCGATCAAGCACGAGGGCGAGAACCCGACGCTGTCGTTCAAGGACCGCGGCATGACGGCGGGGATCTCGTTCGCCAGGCACCTCGGCGTGCGCGTCGTGGCCTGCGCCTCGACCGGCGACACCTCCGCCGCCATGGCGGCCTATGCCGCCCAGGTCGACGGACTGCGCGGGGTCGTCGTCCTGCCGAGGGGGAAGGTCAGCCTGGAGCAGCTGTCGCAGCCGGTCGCCTCCGGGGCACTGACCCTGTCGCTGCCGACCGACTTCGACACCTGCATCAGGCTCCTGCGCGAGGTCTGCCGCAGCAAGCCGCTCTACCTGCTCAACTCGGTGAATTCGATCCGGATCGAGGGCCAGAAGTCGATCGGCTTCGAGATCGTCCAGGAGCGCGGCTGGGAGCCGCCCGACTGGATCGTCGTGCCGGTCGGCAACGCCGGCAACATCTCGGCGATCGGCAAGGGGTTGTTCGAGCTCAAGGCGCTCGGCGTGATCGACCGCGTGCCGCGGCTCCTGGGGGCGCAGGCGGCGGCCGCCGCGCCGCTCGCCCGCGCCTGCCGCAAGGGCTACGCGACGCGCGTGCGGGTGACAGCCGCCGACACCGTCGCCTCGGCGATCCGGATCGGCGACCCGGTGTCGTACGATAAGGCGGTCCGGGTGGTGCGCGCATCGGGAGGGTTCTTCGAGGAGGCCGGCGAGCAGGAGATCATGGACGCCAAGGCGCTGGTCGACGCGAGCGGCGTCTACATCTGTCCCAACTCCGCCGCCGCCGTGGCCGCCTTCCTGAAGGCGCGGGCCGTAGGGACGATCGGCCGGGACGAAAGGGTCGTCATCGTGGCCACCGCGCACGGCTGCAAGTTCAGCCAGGCCGCGATCGACTACCATGGTGGCCGGCTCCCCGGCCTCACGCCGGGGCGGGCCAACCGGATCGTGGAGGTCGAGGCGGACGCGCGGGCGATCGAGAGGCTTTTGCCATGACAACGAAGACAACGAAAAAGAAAGTCCGCCGTTCACGCCGGCCGGCGGGCGTCCACCGCCCCGGGGCTGGCGTTCTTAGGGCCCGCGATCTGATGACGGCGACCCCGATCACCGTCCCGGAGACGATGACGGTCGGGGAGCTGTGCGATCTCCTGCAGGAAAAAAACATCAACGGCGCCCCGGTGGTCGATCGGGACGGCCGCCTGATGGGAGTCGTGACCCAGGAGGACATCATCTATGGCGCCATGGGCCACCCGATGTACAGCGCCGCCGGCGCCGATCCCGCCGCGCGGGAGACCGGCCGGCGCGGCGGCAAGAAGGTCGTGGCGATGCTCCGGGAGCGGGGGTTGGCAAGCGCGCCGAGCCCTCCCCCGAGGCCCGGCGAGCGCCCGTTCTGGGCCGACGATCGCCGGCCTCCCGATCCGATGGAGATCCCGGTCAGCGCCATCATGACCTCTCCGGCGATCTGGGCGGAGGAGGAGACCCCCGTCGCCGGACTCTGCGGGATCATGTGGAAGCTGCGCATCCACCGCCTGCCGATCGTGAAGGACGGCAAGGTGACCGGCCTGGTCTCCGCGATGGATCTTTGCAAGGCGATCGTCGAGGGTCGGATCAAGGTATGAGGCGCGCCTCGCGGTGGCACCTTAGTGCGGGCCCGCGCCTGCCGGCGGCGTTTCTGGTGGCCACGGCGCTGCTTCCGGCGCTCGCCGCCTGCGGCCCCCCCTCGACCGACGATCCGGTCGTTCACGGGCTCAAGACCCTGCTGCGGCCGGAGGACCGTCTCCTCGTTGCCCGGGTCCTCGATGCCGACGACGCGACGCGGATCGCGGCGGTGGTGCGGCCGGCCTCTGGGAAGCCCGAGCTGCGGATCTATGAGCGGCGCGCTGCGGGCGCGCCGTACCTCGTGGTCCACACCTCCCAGCAGGGTGATCGCTTCCACAACCTGGTGCTGGAGGACGTGAACGGCGACGGCCAGGAGGAGATCCTGGCCACCTGGACCGGCGGGCAGCTCGAGATTCTCGAGGTTCTTGGCCGGGCGCCCGACGGCACCTACCGGACCCTGTTCCAGAACGCCGGCCAGCGAATTGAACAACGTTACGGTGCAACGGGATCGGTGGAGTTCTGGATCAGCAGCCGGACCTTCGAGGAGGGATCCGGCCAGCCCCCGACCTACGGCATCGCCATCTACCGCTGGGACGGCAAGGGTTTCTCCGAGGCCGTCTCCCGCTGAGGCTTCGCCCTGCCGGGCGCCGGTCCGGATCGCCCCATAGGCCTTCGGGTGCTATACTGCGTCCCCCGCAGCGAGAGCCGAGGATCTTCCCCCTGGCCGGGCGGGCTTCACGCGCGCCCGCAAAGGATCGATCACGACATGACGCAGGTCACGGACGGAATCAGGAAGGATGTTTTCCCCAACGGTCTGGTGCTCATCACCGAGCGGATGCCGAACATCCGCTCGGTCGCCCTCGGCGTCTGGCTGAAGAAGGGCTCGCGGCACGAGGCCGAGTCCGAAAACGGCATCTCCCACTTCATCGAGCACCTGCTGTTCAAGGGCACCGAGACGCGCACCGCGAAGGACATCGCTCTGACCATCGACTCGGTCGGGGGGCAGATGGACGCCTTCACGACCAAGGAGTACACCTGCTTCTACTTCAAGGTCCTCGACGAGCACCTCGATATCGCCGTCGATCTGCTGTCGGAGATCGTCAGGCGGCCGAAGTTCGTGCCGGAGGAGATCGAGAAGGAGCGCAAGGTCATCTTCGAAGAGATCAAGATGGTGGACGACACCGCCGACGAGCTGGTCTACGACCTGTGGAGCGCGTCGTTCTACCAGGGGCACGCGCTCGGCCGTCCGATCCAGGGAACGATCGAATCGGTCGGCCGCATGCAGCCGGATCAGCTGATCCGTTTCTTCCGGGAGTCGTACCAGCCGGGCAATCTCTTGATCACGGCCGCCGGCAATCTGAACCACGATCGGCTGGCGGAGGCGATCCGGCGGGCCTTCGATCCGCTCGGCAACGGCGCCCCGCCGCCGCGCGATGCGCCCCCCTCGAGCCGCGCCGACATCGTGGTGCGCGAGAAGAAGGAGCTCGGCCAGCTGCATCTGTGCCTCGGAGTGCCGGCGATGCCGATGCCCGACGACCGGCGCTATCAGGGATATGTCCTGAACACGCTTTTTGGCGGCACCATGTCGTCGCGTCTGTTCCAGCACATCCGGGAAGAGCGTGGGCTCGCCTACTCGGTCTTCTCCTCGATCAACTCGTACTTCGATGCCGGCAACCTGACGGTCTACGCCGCCACCTCGCCCGAGACGGCCCGGGAGGTGATCGACCTGGTCTTCAAGGAGCTCCGTCGGCTCAAGGACGAGAAGGTGCCCGACAGCGAGCTCCAGGTGGCGCGCGATAATTTGAAGGGGAGCCTCATGCTCTCCCTGGAGAGCTCGAGCAGCCGGATGTCGAACCTCGCCCGCCAGGAGGTCTACTTCGGCCGGCAGTTCACCCTGGGCGAGATCCTGGAGGGGATCGAGGTGGTCACCTCCGACGATCTGCTGCGCCTGGCGCGCGCCATCTTCGACGCCCGGCAGTGCACCGTCGCGGCCCTCGGCAAGACCGACGGGCTGCGGCTCGACCGCATCGACCCGGTGTTCTGAGCGAACGGCGGAGGTCCGTGGTGGCTGAGGCGCGGCAGGGCCGGGAGCGCGGGGTCGACGGGGATGGCGATCGTCTCGTCGTGCCGGTCGCGCGCATGCCGGGGAACGCCGACCTGCCGCTCCCGGAGCAGGCCACTCCCGGGAGCGCCGGTCTCGATCTGCGCGCCTGCCTGAGGGCGCCAGCCGTCCTCGAGCCGGGAAGGCGCGCCCTGATCCCGACCGGCTTCTCGATCGCGCTGCCGGAGGGCTACGAGGCCCAGGTCCGCCCCCGCAGCGGCCTGGCGCTGCGCGACGGACTAACCCTCCTCAACTCGCCCGGCACGATCGACTCCGATTACCGCGGCGAGATCGCGGTGATCGTGATCAATCTCGGCCAGGAGCCGGTCACGCTGAGGCGCGGCGATCGGATCGCCCAGCTGGTCATCGCGCCGGTCGCCACGCCACACGCCCGCCTCCTGCCCGTCGAACGGCTGCCGCCGACCGGTCGCGGCCCCGGGGGGTTCGGCCACACCGGTCGGGCGTAATCACATCATGGCGTCGCCCCGGAACGGACGTCGGCTCATCTGGATCCCGGTCGCGCTCGGGGTTCTGCTGATCCTGGGCATCGGGATCGTGCTGCTGCGCCGCGGCGCCGGCGGAACCCCTCCGAATACGGACGAGGGCCCGATCCCCGAGGGGCTCGACGTGGCCCTGATGCGCGAACGCTGCGCCTCCTGCCATCTCTTCCCGGAGCCGGCGATTTTGCCGCGCTGGGCCTGGGGAAACATCATTGCTGACATGTACAGGATCCTCGATCTCTCCGAGGAGCTGCCGCACGATAAGGTCCTGGAGTGGTATCGGAAACGGGCGCCGGAGTCGTTCCCGCTCCGCCGCGTGGAGCCCGGCGCGGGGCCGGGGGCCCTGAAGGTCGAGCGCTATCCGTATGCCCCCGCCGGCGCCTACCGACATCACGCTGCCTCGAACGTCCGCCTCCTCGACCTGTGGGGGGACGCGAGGCTCGAGATGATCGTCACCGACATGTCGAACGGACTGGTGCTCGTCGGGGAGCCGTACCGTGGTAACGGACGGCTCTCCATCATCGCCACGATTCCGAATCCAGCGCACAGCGAGGTGGTCGATCTCGACCGCGACGGTCGCCGCGACCTGGTGGTCGCGAACCTCGGCTCGCTCCCCCCCGGCGATCACGATAAGGGGAGCGTCGTCTGGCTGCGTGCGAAGCCCGATGGAACGTTCCAGAACATCGTGCTGGTCGGCGGTCTCGGAAGGGTTGCCGATGTTCAGCCGGCCGACTTCGACGGCGACGGCGATACCGACCTCGCCGTGGCCGAGTTCGGCTGGCGCACCACCGGCCGCGTCCTGCTGCTCGAGAACCGGACGACCGACTGGAGCCGCCCGGAGTTCGTGCTGCACGAGCTCGATCCCCGTCACGGCTCCATCCATGTGCCGGTCATCGACCTCAACGGCGACGGCCGGCCGGATCTCATCGCCTTGATCTCCCAGGAGCACGAAACCATCGCGGCCTACATCAATCTCGGGGGGCTGCGCTTCGAGACCCGCGAGCTGTTTCACGCGCCGCACCCCGCCTGGGGCTACTCCGGCCTGAGCCTCGCCGATCTCGATGGTGACGGGGATCTCGATCTCCTGGCGACCAACGGCGACGCATTCGACGCCAGTGGTCCCAAGCCTTATCACGGCGTGCAGTGGTTCGAGAACCGGGGCGGCCTGGCCTTCGTGCCGCGCGATCACTGGCCTCTCACCGGCGCGTTTCGGGCGGAAGCCGCCGATCTCGACGGGGACGGTGATCTCGACATCGTCGCCTGCTCTCTCATCAACGCTCCCCCCGGCAGCGCCCCGCCCCCCCTCGACGCCGTCACCTGGTTCGAGCAGGTTGCACCGGGCCGTTTCGCCCGCCATCCGCTCGAAGTGGCGCTTCCGGACCATGCGACGCTCTCGGTCGGTGACTATGACAAGGACGGCGACGTCGATTTCGCCGTCGGCAACTTCGTCATTCCCGGTCGCGGCGCGGCGCGCCCCGACTGGGTCGTGCTCTGGGAAAACAAGCTCCATTAGGAGCCCCGCCGGGTCGCGGGAGGGGCCGCGCCGGGGCCGGGGATCCTGTAGAATAAAGTTTCGTCGTCGCCCACCCCGGCCGTTGCCGGTGCGGGCGCCGGGCGAGTTGGTGGCGGATCTGGGAGGCGGATGGCGATCCGGCTGGCGGTCTTGGGAAGCGGCAGCGCCGGGAACGCAACCTGCATCGAAGCCGGGGGGGCGCGTATCCTCATCGACGCCGGCTTCTCCAGCCGCGAGCTCGGCGGTCGCCTGAATGCGGTCGGCGTCGAGCCGCACCGCCTCGACGCTCTGGTGATCACCCACGAGCATGCCGACCACATCCGCGGCGCCTCGCTCTTCTCGCGCACTCATAAGATCCCCGTCTACTGCACCGCCGCCACCTTCCGCGCCGCCAGCCTCGACCGCCAGGGAGTCCACGCGCACGTTCCGGTGGAGCCGGGCGTGCGGTTCGCCATCGGAGGGATGTGGCTGGCGCCGTTCCTTTTGCCGCACGACGCGGTCGAAACGGTCGGCTACGCCGTCGACTGCGACGACGGCCGAGTTGGTTACGCCACCGACCTGGGGCACGGCGCCGACGCGGTGCGCGAGGGGCTAAAGGACTGCGACCTGCTGGTGCTGGAATCGAACCACGATGAGGGGATGCTGCGCGACGGACCATACCCGAAAGCGGTGAAGGATCGGGTCCGCTCGCGGCATGGCCACCTCGATAACGACAGCGCCGCCGAGCTCATGTGCTCGGTCGCAGGCGAAAGGACCCGCACCGTTGTGCTGGCCCACCTGAGCCGCACCAACAACCGGCCCGACCTGGCGCTGCGCGCGGCGCGGCAGGAATTCGCCCGCGCCGGCCGGCGCGCCCCGGCCCTCCATCCCGCCGACCAGTGGTCCCCCAGTCCCTGGTTCGAGATCGGAGCCGCGCGATGATCGCCCGTTACGCCCGGCCCGAGATGAGCCGCATCTGGGACGAGGGGCGCCGGCTGCAGAGGTGGCTCGACGTCGAGCTGGCGGTCTGCGACGCGCTGGCGGCGGCCGGGACGATCCCGAAAGCCGCCGCCGCCAATATCCGCGCCCGGGCGCGCTTCGACGCGGAGCGGGTGCGGACCATCGAGGCGACGGTGCAGCACGACGTCATCGCCTTCCTGACCAACGTCGCGGAGCACGTCGGTCCCGAGGCCCGCTACATCCATCTCGGCCTGACGAGCAACGACGTGGTCGATACGGCCCAGGCCCTGCAGATGGTCGAGGCCGCCGATCTGCTGATCGCCGATCTGGAGGCGCTGGCGAAGGCTCTCGAGACCCGGGCCTTCGAGCACAAGAACACCGTCATGGTGGGCCGGACGCACGGCATGCACGCCGAGCCGACCACCTTCGGCCTGAAGCTCGCCCTGTTCCACGCCGAGGTGCGGCGCGACCTCGAGCGGCTGCAGGCGGCGCGCCGCCGCATCGCCGTCGGCAAGCTGTCGGGGGCCGTCGGGACCTTCGCCCATCTCGAGCCGGAGATCGAAGCGGCGGCGCTGCGATCCCTCGAGCTCGAGCCGGTGGCGATCGCCTCGCAGGTCGTGCAGCGCGACCGCCACGCCGAGTTCGTGGCCGCCATCGCCCTCGCGGCGACCTCGATCGAGAAGTTCGCCACCGAGTTCCGCCATCTGCAGCGGTCCGAGGTGGGAGAGGTCGAGGAACCGTTCGGCCAAGGCCAGAAAGGATCCTCGGCGATGCCGCACAAGAGGAATCCGATCGGCTGCGAGCAGATGAGCGGCCTGGCGAGGCTGTTGCGCGGCTATCTTCAGACGGCGCTCGAGAACGTGCCGCTCTGGCACGAGCGCGACATCTCCCATTCCTCGGCCGAAAGAGTCATCCTGCCCGACGCGACCATCGTCCTCGATTACATGGCGCACCGCTTCACGCGCATTGTCTCCGGCCTGGTCGTTCACGCGGACGCGATGCACCGCAACCTCGAGGCGAGCCGCGGCTTGATCTACTCCGGCACGGTCCTGCTGGAGCTGGCGAAGCAAGGCGTGTCGCGCGAGGAGGCCTACTCCTGGGTGCAGGCGGCGGCGATGCTGGCCCTCGCCGGCCGGGGCGATTTCCAGGCGCTGCTGAAAGCCGATCCGAATCTCGGCCGCGTCCTGCCGGGTGCCGAGATCGACCGCTGCTTCGACTTGGCCCGCCACCTTCGCCACGTCGACACGCTCTTCAAGCGGGTCTTCGGGCGGGCTTAAGGCCGTTCAGAGGATCCGCTGACCCAGGGCCGACAGGATCAGCTCGGCGCCGATCTCCGCGGACAGGTTGCGCACGTCGAGGATGGGGTTGAGCTCGGCGACGTCGATCCCGACGAGGCGGCCGGTGTCGGACACCATCTCGCACAGAAGATGCGCCTCGCGGTAGGAGAGGCCCCCGCGCACCGGGGTCCCGACGCCGGGCGCGACCTCGGGGTCGAGACCGTCCAGATCGAGGCTCAGATGAATCCCCCCGACGGAAGCGAGAATCGCTCCCAGGGCCTCCTCGAGGATCGCGGCGACGCCGCGCCGGTCGATGTCGGACATGGTGTAGGCCCGCACGCCGCTGTTGCGGACCAGGCTCTTCTCCCGATCGTCGAGATTCCGCAGGCCGATCAGGATCACGTCCTCGCTCCGCACGCTTGCGCCGCCGCCGAGCGCCACCAGCTCGTCGGGGCCGTGTCCAAGACAGGCGGCAAGAGGCATCCCATGGACGTTTCCCGAAGGGGAGGTCTCGGGGGTGTTCATGTCGGCGTGGGCGTCCACCCAGACCACCCCGAGGCGCGCTCCGCGGCTCTTGAGAGCCCGCGCGACTCCCGCGATCGAGCCGGCGGCGAGCGAGTGGTCGCCGCCGAGACTGATCGGGATCCGGCCCGCCGCGACCGACTCGGCCGCCAGATCGGCGAGCCGGCCGCAGGCGGCCGCGATTTCGGTGACATAACGCTTGCGGGGGTCGCCGGGGCTGCGTTCCTCCGGAATCGGCACGTCGACGTCACCGCGATCGATGACCGACAGCCCGAGCGCCTCGATCCGCTTCGACAGACCGGTCAGACGGAAGGCCGACGGCCCCATGTCGACGCCGCGGCGGCTGCCGCCCATGTCGAGGGGAACGCCTATTAAATGAACGGGCGGAGG